>JAFLTD010000111.1 GCA_022510625.1 Lachnospiraceae bacterium | reverse complement strand
TACTTTTAGGAATCTTTTCAGGGTTGCATTACTGTTTATTTGTCAAGGTTCTGAAGTCGCACGGTTTTTGGAAAATACCAACGTGCGACTTTCATATAATATCAGATGACATATTAAATGTCAACGGGTTTTTTCAAATTTTTTTGAGATTTTCTAGGCTTTTTCACCGCAAAATTTAGGACATCCTTCCCTACACAAAATCCATGACACACCGGCACGTCTATAGCACGTAAATTCCTGCACGGTCAAGTAGGTAATAAATCAGGTAGGAAAGAATAGCCGCTTCCGCAGCTCCCATTACCGCACCCATAATTTTATTGAAGCCGCCGATTACGGAAAAATTGCCCAAGGCCAGAATCGGTCTAAATATAAGACTACATATTTTAAATACGGCTCCCAGCACAATCAATCCTGCTATGCACAACGTCAATGTACTCATGGTTTTCGCTATATAACTGGAAATAGCAAAAAGGATAAGTGCCACACTGGCCAGCGAAACCGCTCCCGACAAAATTGTGACAATTTCTTTCATCATTCCGTTATAAAAGCCCTTTTTGATTCTCCATATAAATAGAAGAAAGACAATCAGCACAAAGATAATTTTTTTCATGCAAGCCACAGCTTTCCGCCTTAAACATCTTTAGTCAACACAAAATATATCCTATTGTAATTCAATCGTATCGATGGAATCCGGGGTCACTATCATATATCGATATTTGGTGCTCTGCGGTATCATCACCAACACAGTCTGATCGAACCGGCCGCCGTATTTCTCTACTCCGCTGCCGTTATAGATATGGCACTCCGATTCGTTGTAAATAATAATCTGATCCTCATGAAACAGGATATCGCTGTACTCTATATCAAACTCAATAGATTGCTTGAATTCTCCGGATTTATGATAAACATCTAACCGATATCTGTTACTGCTCTCGGTGCTGATAAATACCAGGCCGACATATTCTTCACCGTAATATACACTCTGCACACTGTCATCGATCAGGCTTTCCGTAGTGACAACCGGTTTTTGCGCACCACCGTAAAACATAATCCTATCATCGGACACCGCAAACAAAGATTTGTTATCCAAAAATCTTGTCAGGGGCACTATAACATTTGCATAGTCATAACCGCTGACATAATTATTACTGCTGTTCTTACCAACCTCACCGAAATTATAAAAGGCCACGCTTGATTTCATTTGCCCGCTGTCAACAAACAGATACGAAATACATACCAATTGCCCATTGGGTGAGATAGACACACTGACCGGATAGCCGCTTTCTTTCATTGTCGTACGAATATACGCCAGCTCGTCACCTTTTGCATCATACAAATAAAGCCAAGTAGCATCCGTGTCATCCAAAACAACCGCAACAACACCGTTATCGGCCACACGGAAGGCTCTTACCGGCTTGTTGGTCGTTATACTTCCCAACACTCCGGTGGTGTCCATAACATAAATGCTCCTACCGTTATAGTCTCCGATTGCAACTACATTCTGGCACATATCCACCATCGGATTCTGCATCTCAAAAGTCTGATTCCAGACCGCATTGCCTTTAATGTCCATGCAGCCTGCGCCATCTTTACTGTACGTCAAAAGATGCCCCGCGAAAGGCAGGAGACTGGAATTCTGTGTAATATTGACCTCTGCGGACGACATGACCACAATCTGTGTGTATATTTTGTTTTTCCATTGGAAATAGAGCGCTGCGATAATCGCTGCTATCAATATGATAACCAATATTGTGCGATAAAAAATCGTAAATTTATGGCTCTTAATCTTCTCACGATAGCTGATCCTATATTGTTCATCCTGTCTGTTTTTTTTCTTTTTCAGGTAATCTCTAACGTTGGTCATACGTTGTTCCTCTTCCTTTGGGAAAATCTGTGTCCGCATATATTTTAGCATATATTTTCCTAGGGCAGTATTATTTTTTGTCCATAACGAATATGATCCGGATCGGCTATCTGGTTCAACTCACAAATTCTTTGCACATGAATGGTATCGCCGTATATCTTCTGGCTGATAGTGTACAAGGTATCTCCTCTCTCAATTTCATAATACCTTGCTACGTTTCGAGAAAGTGCTTCCACGCCGTCCGTCTCCTCTGCGTTTTCATCCCGAGCCTCTTCCTGCTGTGTCGTCCCCTCCGATGCAGACTCTGTTGCCGTCTGCTCAGCCTCCGCCTTCTTTGTCTCTGTTTCCTCAGCGCCCTCTTCCGTCTGCGGCATGTCTTCCTCTGGCAGCTCTTCGGACTGATTATCATTTTCAAGCGTAACCAGATTAAGAACATCTTCCACTCTCCCCGAATCGCTAACCGCCGCACTACTGTCCGGCTCATCCGCCTCCATCCGGTCTTCCGCTTCCTGATTCTCTATTGCAAAAAATACTTCCACCGCAGATTGATTCAACTGTTTCATCTTATCATAGCTGTTTGTCGAATTGATTACAATGGCTATGAGGGCTACAAGAATAACACCAAGCTGCACAGATATAATACTGTGCGGCGTTTTGGTCTGCGCGGTTCTCTGATTGTTGGTATTGATCGCATATGTGCTCAGACCTGTCCCATCAGCGCTGCTGCTCTCAGCATCGCTGTCGGTATTATTTTGTCGTTCGATCAGATAAGTTTGCATCTCCTTATTTTCCTGATAGAACACTTTATACCCTTTGATCTCGTATATACCGTCCCGCTCCTTTATATAAAAAACCGGTCCGGCTTGTGTCAGACGGCATCCAACCTCTTCAAGAGGAGTAAATTTATCAAAAACGGGCAGTCTCTTATCCCGGCCCGCCCCATATATGACATATCTCCTGTTTTCGTTTTCTCTGAATCCATAGAAACAGAACTCTGACAATTCCAGCGTTCCTGTCTCCCCTTTTAAATAGGACATTACATAGTCCTCTATGTAGATTTCGTATCTTTCTTCCTTTCCTCCTTTGTGAATGATTGTTGATGACTGTCTCATTTCATTCACTCCACATAGAATCACAATTCCGCGCTCTTACAGCCCAGACTGCCTAGTCTGGGCTTATTATATCATACTTAAAATAAAAAATATGGCAAAACCCGCGATGCTTGACCCATTTTTCTATTCCATAAAAGAGACATGGCATTTTGTCCATGTCTCTCTCAATCGCCTATTCTTTTATAAAAACTGATAAATTGTTACCGTATCGTAAACTCTGTCCGGTCCGAACACAGACTGCGGAAAGTTCGGATGATGAATGTTGTCCGGATAGTACTGTGTCTCCAGACATAGTCCTTTGCGCGGTTCGTATGTGGTATTTTCTTTGCCGGTCTCTACACCGATACAGTTGCCCGCATAGAACTGCACACCGGGAAGATCCGTAAATACTTTCATTCTTCTGCCGCTCTTAGGATCCTGCACCTCGGCGATCTCCCGAAGTGTGCCGTCCGCACCATCAATTACAAAGTTGTGGTCATAACCCTGTACCAATTTCAGCTGTTCACAGTCGGCGTTGATATCCTGTCCAATCGGTTTCATCTTGGTAAAATCTAAAGGTGTACCTTCTACCGGTGCAATTTCTCCCGTAGGAATCGCCCCCGCAACAACCGGCGTATAATGTGAAGCATTGATTTTCAAAAGATGGTCTTCTATATTGCCTGCCTTGTGTCCCGCAAGATTAAAATATGTATGGTTTGTCATATTTACAATGGTATTGGCATCGGATTCCACATGATAACTCAGTTTCAGCTCATTAGCCTCTGACAGACTGTAGGTCACGGATACTTTCTTATTGCCCGGAAATCCCATCTCTCCGTCTTTGCTTTCGAGAGTGAAAGTCACACTGTCCGGTCCTTCCTCTGCATTCCACACGCATTTATGATATCCTTCCTCCATATGGCTGTGCAGATTGTTCGCTCCGTCATTCACATCAATCTGATACTGTTTACCGTCTATCTCAAAACATGCACCTGCAATTCGATTTGCACTGGGTCCGATGGTGGCTCCGAAGAAACTGCCGTTGCCGTAATAGCCCTCCAGGGTATCAAATCCCAACACTACATCCTCCACTTTACCGTCGGCATCCGGCACAATAAGATTTACCAGATTGGCTCCGTAATTGATGACCTTAGCTGACATCCCCTTGGAATTGGAAAGGGTGTACGCATACACATCTTTGCCGCATTTTGTTGTTCCGAACTTTTCCTTTACTACGCTCATTTTTACCTCCATTATAAAATTTCTTTCTTTTTAAAAACTCACAAGACCGCGCTACAACTCGACTCTTCCCTCCAGCGCACGCAACAGTGTGACTTCATCAATATATTCCAAGTCACCGCCCACCGGCACACCGCTGGCTATCCTTGTCACTTTAATGCCTGTCGGCTTGATCAGCTTGCTGATGTACATAGCCGTTGTCTCGCCCTCCAAACTGGAATTGGTCGCAATGATCACCTCATTCACATCACCTTCCAACCGCTGCATTAACTCTTTCAGTTTAATATCGCCCGGTCCGATTCCCAGCATAGGGGAGATCGCTCCGTGAAGCACATGATAGACGCCATCGTATTTCCCGGTCTTCTCATATGCCGCCAGATCTCTGGCATTCTCCACCACCATAATTGTAGAGTGATCTCTGTTACCGTTGGCACAGACCGGGCAGATATCCTGATCCGTCAGCGTAAAACATTCTCTGCAATAGCGCACATTCTCCTTAGCATCCAGAATTGCATGCGCCAACCGTTCCACACGGCCCTGCGGCATATTGATCAAATGAAAAGCAAGCCTCTGCGCGGACTTGGAGCCTATGCCCGGCAGCCCCGCCAATTCTTCTATTAACTTATTGATATGTCCGCTGTACAGTTCCATCAGAACGGCAATCCTCCGCCCAGACCACCGGTCATTTTGTTCATCACCTCAGCGCCGGCTTCATCGGCCATGCGCAATGCTTCATTGACAGCCGCCATCACAAGATCCTCTAACATCTCGATATCGTCGGGATCTACCACTTCTTCGGACAGCTTCACTTTCGTGATCTCCTTCTTGCCCGTCACGGTGACTTCTACGGCACCGCCTCCTGCTTTCGCCACGAACTCTTTAACCTCTAATTCTTTCTGGCTCTCCTCCATCTGACGCTGCATTCTCTGCGCCTGTTTCATCAGATTACTCATGTTACCGGGCATTCCACCGCCCGGAAACCCACCACGTTTTGCCATATTACTTCCTTATCCTTTCTTTATTCTTCTTCTACCTCTATATCCATGTGGATTATCTGACTCAAATCCACATAACTCTGAACAAAGGCATTCTTGTCGGGAACGCTCTGTATTGTCACATCGATTTCTTTACCCACAGCCTCCGACACCATCTGCATCAACAATTCTTTATGACCTTCCTGCTTCATAAAATAATCCGAAGCCAGTCCGTCCTCCAACACAATCATCAACTGATTGTCTCCGCCCAGACTTAGGCCCGCGTTTCTGATATACTGCTTCATAGGCATAGGTGCCTGACCTACAATCACCGGCCACTTATTCACAGCCTCCTGAACATCTTCCGGTATCGCCTTGGGAAGCGGTGGCCGTTCTTTGGCCGTAGCTGCCTCTGTCATACCACCGCCGTACGCTCCGGAGTTTCCGTCGGCATACGCTGCACCCGCGGGCATAACCTGCACGCCGGCTTCTATCTTTTCCTCAATAGCTCTGATGCGTTCCACTACAGATTCATAATCTTTCTCCATATCGGGACGGCACAATTTAATCAAAGCAATCTCAATCAGGATACGCTTCTGCGCCGCATACCTGATCTGTCCGGACAATTCCGAGAAAATCCGTATATAGCGCATGACGGCATCTATCTCAATCATGTCGGCTTCTTCCCGCAGCCTGGCCAAATTATCCGAGGAAACATTGATCACATCTTCAATATCATCTGAAGATTTAATCAGGAGCAGATTGCGCAAATACCATGTGAAATCTGTCACGAACTGATTTAATTCCCTTCCCTGCATTACAATCTCTTCCAACAGTCCGATACATCCCGACACATCCCGCCCAAGCACATACCGCAACAGCCTGCCAAACACTTCCGTATCCACAGCCCCGAGCACATCCAACACTTTGTCGTAAGTCAGCTCTTGCCCGAAATGAAATGCAACACACTGTTCCAACAGACTCAAGGCATCTCTCATGGAACCGTCTGCTGTCTTAGCCACGTACCTAAGCGCCTTGTCCTCGACCCGGATCTGTTCCTTATCCATCAACTCCCGCAGTCTTGCTGCAATCGTATCGATAGAAATTCTTCTGAAATCATATCTCTGACAGCGGGACAAAATCGTGATCGGTATCTTATGAACTTCGGTAGTCGCCAGGATAAAAATCACGTAGGAAGGCGGCTCCTCCAATGTCTTAAGAAGGGCATTGAATGCCCCGATGGAAAGCATATGAACCTCATCGATAATGTAGACTTTATATTTACCCGCCGCGGGAGAGTATGATACCTCCTCCACGATTTCACGAATATTGTCCACACCGTTGTTGGAGGCCGCATCTATCTCGATCACGTTCATGCTGGCTCCCGCCGCAATCGCCCGGCAAGTGGGACACTCCCCACAGGGACTGCCGTCCACGGGGTGTTCACAGTTTACCGCTTTGGCAAAAATTTTGGCAATCGTCGTCTTTCCGGTACCGCGGGTTCCGCAGAACAGATAAGCATGCCCAATCCGATCCGCCTTTATTTGATTTTGTAATGTGGTAACAATATGTTCCTGCCCTTTGACGTCATCAAAACAATCCGGGCGAAACTTTCGATAAAGAGCTGTATATGACATTACTTCTCCTTACCTTCCTTATCATTATGAATTAATCACCGAAACTGATACCCACCATCTTGGCTTCCTGAACAATAGTTGCATCCGGCGATACCATTTTAAGCTTGCCCGCAACTTCTTCAAGGGGTACCTTGACAATCTCTCTGTTCTTATATCCCACCATGAATCCGTACTCGCCCTGCAGAATCAGCTTGCCCGCTTCCGCGCCCAGACGTGTCGCAAAGACACGGTCATAGGGACAGGGGCTGCCGCCTCTCTGAGTATGTCCCGGAACTGTAACACGCACTTCCTTACCGCTCTTCTTCTGAATCTGATCCGCAATTTCATAAGAAACGGAAGGATACGGATAGTTCTTCATTTTCTCTTTATATTCTTTCTTGGAAAGCTTAGCATCCTCTTTGGAAATCGCGCCTTCCGCAACTGCCATGATCGTAAATCTGGAACCTCTTGCTTCACGCGCATTAATTGCCTCAATAACCTTATCTATATCATAAGGGATCTCAGGAATCAGGATAATGTCCGCACCGCCTGCCATACCTGCATTGAGTGTAAGCCAGCCTACCTTGTGCCCCATTACTTCAACAATAAAAATACGCCCATGGGAGGAAGCTGTCGTGTGAATACAGTCGATGCAATCCGTCGCAATATCTACCGCGCTCTGGAAACCGAAAGTCATATCGGTGCCCCACAGATCATTGTCAATCGTCTTAGGAAGCGTAATGACATTAAGTCCTTCTTCACGAAGCATGTTTGCTGTCTTATGTGTGCCGTTTCCTCCCAGAATCACCATACAGTCCAACTTCAATTTATAGTAATTCTGTTTCATCGCCTCCACTTTATCAAGTCCGTTCTCATCCGGTTCACGCATCTGTTTAAAAGGCGTTCTGGAACTGCCGAGAATCGTGCCACCTTTAGTCAAAATGCCTGCAAAGTCATTGCCGGTCAACATACGGAAATCTCCGTAGATAAATCCTTTATAACCATCCAGAAAACCATAAATTTCAACATTTTCTCCACTGCAGGATAAGCATTTCACCACGCCGCGCATCGCCGCATTCAGTGCCTGACAGTCTCCGCCGCTGGTCAACATACCAATTCTCTTCATTGACAAATCCTCCTCAAAGATTGCTATTTCTTAGTGCCACAAGAATCATTTTACTTCGCTCAATGCCTACATGAACAGTTTATCATGTTTCAAGTTCTATCACAACTTAATCTTCTTTTCTTTTTCGAGTTCTTTCTCCTGTTTATTGCGTATTCTAAGCTCCTTGAAAAAGGTGGTAAGCATGTGCGTACATTCCTCCGCAAGCACACCCCTTCTGACTTGTACCTGATGATTAAATTGAGGCATTTCAAGAATGTTAAGAATGGAGCCTCCGCAGCCCGCTTTAGGATTCATAGATCCCATGACAACTTCAGTGACCCTCGCCTGCACAATAGCTCCCGCACACATCTGGCAAGGCTCCAGCGTCACATACAGCGTGCATCCCTCCAGACGCCAGTCATGCAGCTTCTTACTGGCCTTGTTGATCGCCGTAATCTCGGCATGAGCAAGAGTATTTCTGTCCGTATTGCGCCGATTGTACCCTCTGCCTATGATTTTATCCTGATATACGATCACGCAGCCTATCGGTACTTCTCCCAGATTATATGCTTTTTTTGCCTGCTTTAAGGCTTCTTTCATGTATCTCTCATCTTGTGTCATGGATGAATCCGCTCCCTAACATACAGAAGTTTTTAGAAAAACAGTGGACATTCACCAAAATACAAATTATAATCATATGCGTACGGAGTTGTATCGAAGTGGTCATAACG
>JAFLTD010000110.1 GCA_022510625.1 Lachnospiraceae bacterium | reverse complement strand
AACTCGGCAGAACATCTGACCAGAGAAAAGCATTACTTAGAAGCCAGGTAACGGCTTTGCTGTACAACGGCAAGATTATTACTACAGAAGCCAGAGCAAAGGAAGTACGCAAGATTGCAGAAGGTCTTATCGCGATGGCTGTCAAGGAGAGAGACAACTTTGATACCGTCAAGGTCAGCGCTAAAGTACCCCGCAAAGATAAGGACGGCAAGAGAGTCAAAGAAGTCGTAGACGGTAAGAAAGTCACAGTGTATGACACAGTGGAGAAGGAGATCAAGAAGGATCAGCCCTCCAGATTGCATGCAAGAAGAAAGATGTTAAGTGTATTATATCCTGTGAAGGAAGTACCGACAGCTGCAGCCGGAAGAAAGAAGGGCACTAAGGAAGTTGACTTGGTAGCAAAGCTTTTCGATGAGTACGGTGCAAAGTATGCAAGCCGCAACGGCGGTTATACAAGAATTATCAAGATCGGTCCCCGTAAGGGTGATGCCGCTATGGAAGTAGTTCTTGAGTTGGTATAAAATACAGATTTAAAAGCAGAATCCTCTATGGATCATTCGATTCATAGGGGATTTTTTGATGAGGTAAATTTAAAAATTGAGTCACAAATTGAAGAAAAATGTAAAATTGTGTATGACTTTTTTGATATATGTGTTAGAATTAATAAGATATGATATATCGCTTATCATATGTTCATGTGGAGGGGAAAAAATGAAGCTAAAACCAAAGATACTTATTATTTCGATTGCACCGTTGGTGCTGCTGGGAATTGTCATGCTGTGGATCAGTAATCAGAGGGTTAGTACTGTTCTGGCATCAGCGATTGAGAACGGATTGCGGGCTTCGGCGATATCCGTACTTGATTCTCTGGAAGAAATCAATGATGAGGCGTTCTATATCGGTGAAGATGATGAATTGTATAAGGGTGATTACAATATTACACAACATACAAGACTGGCAGATGAATTGAAAGAAGCTTCCCGGACAGATATCACAATTTTCTATGGTGATACGCGCTATATGACTTCCGTTGTGGACGAAAAAGGTGAACGTGTCTTAAGAACACAGGCCGGTGAAGCTGTAGTCAACACCGTAGTCAAAGGAGGAAAGGATTATTTTGCCACGGATGTAGTCGTAGTGGGACAAGATTATTACGGTTATTATGTACCGCTTACCGATGAGACTACAGGACAGATCGTGGGTATGGTATTTGCCGGAATGCCGCGGGCGGATGCACAGCGGCAGATTCAGAGCATTATGGTCTTAATTGCAGGAATCGTTGTGGTTGTTGCAATTGTGTGTGCCGTTCTGATTTTTATGCTGGTTAATGCGATGGTTAAGAAGATCATTGCAGGTGTCAATGCTCTGACGCAGCTTTCGGAAGGAAAACTCAATGTTCATCTGAGTGATGATATGCTTACGGGTAAGGATGAGATAGGTGATATCAGCAGGGCTGTTGACAAGCTCAAACGTAACCTCACCGATATTATTTCTTCCATTAAGAATGACAGTGGTACGCTCCTCAGCGCGTCCGAGCAGCTGAGTGAGAAGACTGCAGATACCAGCAATCATATGGAGCAGATGGAGAAAGCTGTCGGCGAGATCGCAGTCGGTGCAGGAAGTCAGGCTGAAGAAACACAGGATGCAACCGAGAATGTTATCGTGATGGGTAATATGATTGAGGAGACAGTGAACGAGCTTGGTACATTAAGTGAGAATGCCAAGACCATGAAGGAGCGCGGTGAGGCGACAATCGAAGCGCTTCGTGAACTGCAGCTTATCAATCAGAAGACAAGCGAGTCTATCGCTATTATCTATGAGCAGACCAACGAGACCAATGAATCTGCGCAGAAGATCAAAGAGGCAACCGCATTGATCACCAATATTGCAGAGGAGACGAATCTGCTTTCACTGAACGCTTCTATTGAGGCGGCACGTGCCGGTGAGCAGGGCAGAGGATTTGCCGTTGTAGCGGCACAGATTCAGAAGCTTGCGGAGCAATCGAATGAATCCGCGAAGCAGATTGAAAGAATCATTCTTTCCCTGATAGAGGATTCCGACAAAGCGGTTGAGACCATGAATGAAGTCAAAGAGATCATGGAACAGCAGAGTAAGAATGTTGCCAATACGAATACGCAGGTTACAAATCTGCTTCAGGATGTGGATGAATCTCTTGAAGGGATTCAGCAGGTGGCAGACAAGACGAGCAGAATCAATGATGCGCGAATCAGCGTAGTAGATACGGTGCAGAATCTGTCTGCAATTGCACAGCAGAATGCAGCGAGCTCACAGGAGACATCGGCGTCTG
The DNA here is from genome assembly GCA_022510625.1 of Lachnospiraceae bacterium. GTDB lineage: Bacteria > Bacillota > Clostridia > Lachnospirales > Lachnospiraceae > UBA3282. The sequence goes on along the minus strand of JAFLTD010000110.1, from coordinate 6,528 downwards.
TTGCGGAAATCAGCAATATCGTCGGTGAAATCGCATCCAATGCGACGGATCTCAAAGATATCTCCAACAGGCTGGATGACAGCATGTCGATGTTTGAGATGTAGTGCTGTATGGTTAGGGTAGAACAATCTGGAAATGCTGATAATCTTTGGTGGAGTTCCAGTTGCCGCCCCAAGTGAAGCCGTGTTCGGTGAACAGCTTATAACATAAATCGTTTTCGTCAATTTTATAAGGAAAATCTTGGGAGCGGTCGGCGTATATTTCACTTCCTTTGGGAGAAATATATGTTTCACCGCTTCCGTTTTTGTTATATACGATATAAGGATTGTAAAAGGGGTTAATGTCTATTGCGCAGCCGAGGGCATGTTTGGAGAGTGTGGTCGTACCGTCCACCACCCTGTAATTAAAGCAGGATGTGTTGTTATCAAGCATGGAGAGAGTGTCGTCGCCGCCGTACTCGTCAACGAGGCGGATGCGCTCAATACGATAGTCGTTGCGATACAGTTCATAGAAGATTTCGACCATATCCTGCGCAATTTCTTTATTACAGATTAATTCGCCGGATTGCACCTCACCGTTGAAGTCAATATAAAGCAATCCGACATAGTTTAAATCTTCATAAGGCACGGTACAGCCCGTCTCAGGGTATGATATGCCGGTGATTTTCTGCTTGATATCGTCGCTCAAGGGTTCATAGAAAAACCCATCCTGAAAAGTAGTACGTTCTGTGATTGCTGTCATATCTTCATTCTCCTCATCAGACATTTCGTCTTTCGTATTATCGTATGCGGAAGGGGCATCTGAGGTGTCCGTCTTATCATCAGCGGGCAGGGCAGTATTCTCACCCTCCGCAGCATCAATAGCGGGCAGAGAATCGTTCTCATCCCCCGTATCGCTTCTATATGCCAGTTCGGGATTGTTATTGGCATATTCTTCCAGTGTTTCGGATCCGAGCAGATAATGGGCCAGAAAAGTGCATACCATGATCATGGCCAAGATGAAAAAAAGTGGTTTTGCAATGATTTGTAATAATTCTTTTGTGGTAGTTGGCTTTTTATTGGAAGATGTATTTTGTGACATAGGTGTCAGTTCCTCGCTTTTATGGTATATCTTAGCGAGTTGTATAAATATCTTACGTTGACTATTCTGATTTCTATCCGTTTGAAGATATTTATGCAACTTACTATTGAGTATACCATAAATTCTTGTAATTTAGGGGATTAGTTAGTATAATAGGCGTTGAAAATATTTTATCGGAGTTTACAGATGGGAATTATCAAGACCGACAAACTGGTATTTGAATATATACGCCGTGACGAAGAGGGAAATGTGGAAGGAATCACGCGTGCGGTGGACGAAGTTGATCTGGATGTACAGCAGGGTGACTTCGTGGCTATTTTAGGGCATAACGGGTCCGGTAAGTCCACACTTGCTAAACATATCAATGCAATCCTCTATCCCACGGAAGGGACTGTCTGGGTGGACGGTATGGATACGCAGGATGAGAAGAAACTGTGGGATATCCGGCAGGAAGCGGGAATGGTTTTTCAGAATCCCGACAATCAGATCATCGGGCAGGTGGTCGAGGAGGATGTGGGATTCGGTCCCGAGAATATGGGCGTGCCGACGGATGAGATTTGGGCGCGTGTGGAAGAGAGTCTGAAGGCTGTAGGAATGTATCAGTATCGCAAGTTTTCGCCCAACAAGCTGTCGGGCGGACAGAAACAGAGAGTGTCCATTGCCGGGGTGATTGCCATGCATCCTAAATGTATTATACTGGATGAACCTACAGCGATGCTTGACCCTAACGGGCGAAGGGAAGTAGTGCGTGCGGTGAGAGCGCTCAACGATGTAGAGGGTATTACGGTTGTGTTGATCACGCATTACATGGAAGAAATCATTCATGCGGATAAGGTCTTTGTCATGGATCAGGGAAAGATTGCCATGCAGGGTACGCCGCGTGAAATTTTCACCCACGTTGAGAAGTTGAAAGAACTGCGGTTGGACGTGCCTCAGGTGACATTACTTGCGCATGAGCTTAAGAAGAGCGGCGTGAACCTGCCGGACGGTATTCTGACGGTGGAGGAACTGACGCAGGCGTTGTTGCGGTGATATTTATTTGACCGGGAGAAAGGACACGGGAATCTGAGATGTCAATTATACTAGATCATGTAGATTATGTGTACGGAGGAGACACGGCACTTTCGGTGCATGCTTTGAAGGATGTGAATCTGGTGATTCCGGACGGACAGTTTATCGGACTGATCGGCCATACCGGTTCCGGCAAGTCCACGCTGGTGCAGCATCTGAACGGACTGATAAAGCCTACCGGAGGAAACATTTATTTTAACGGCGAGGATATCCATGATCCGGACTACAATAAGAAGAAACTGCGCAGTAAAGTGGGGTTGGTCTTTCAGTATCCGGAGCATCAGTTATTCGAGGTTGATGTGTTTTCTGATGTGTGTTTTGGACCTAAGAATTTGGGATTATCCAAGAAGGAAGCGGAATTGCGGGCTTATTCCGCGTTAAAGCAGGTCGGTCTTCAAGATGAATATTTCTATCAGTCACCATTCGATCTGTCTGGCGGACAGAAGCGCAGAGTGGCGATTGCGGGCGTGCTTGCCATGAAACCTGATGTGCTTGTGCTGGATGAGCCTACGGCGGGTTTGGATCCCAAGGGCAGGGATGAGATACTGGATCAGATAGCGAAGCTGAAAGAGGAGACCGGCATCACGGTCATATTGGTGTCACACAGCATGGAGGATGTGGCCAAATACGTGGAACGAATCATTGTGATGAATCAGGGAAGCGTGCTATACGATGATGTACCCAAGGAAGTCTTTAAGCATTATAAACAGTTAGAAGAGGTCGGTCTTGCGGCACCTCAGGTGACCTATATCATGCAGGCCCTCAATAAAAGCGGTATGCCGGTGGCGGTCGATGCCACGACTATAGAGGAAGCTAAGAGAGAAATTCTGAGGGTGATCAGTAAGTAGGGAAAGGAATTAATTATGTTACGAGATATTACACTGGGCCAGTATTATCAGACGGACTCTGTCGTACATAAACTGGACCCGCGGGTAAAGCTGGTAGCGACCATATGCTTTATCATATCGCTTTTTGTGGTGAAAAGCTGGGTGGGATATGTTGTGGCGGCAGTCTTTCTGGCAGTCATGATCAAGTTATCCAATGTGCCTTTTAAGTATATGGTCAAAGGAATGAAAGCGATAGTCTTTATTTTGCTGCTTACCGTCGTGTTCAATCTGTTTCTGACACCGGGAGAAGTGTTGGTGTCAGTGTGGAAGATCACAATAACGCGTGAAGGGTTGCATCAGGCGGTAATGATGGCGGTCAGATTATCATTCCTGATCGTCGGCTCTTCAGTCATGACGCTGACAACTACGCCGAACAGCCTGACGGACGGCATGGAGAAGCTGATGAAGCCGCTTAAGATATTTAAGGTTCCGGTGCATGAAGTGGCAATGATGATGTCGATTGCGCTCCGATTTATTCCTATTCTCCTGGAGGAGACGGATAAGATCATGAAAGCGCAGATAGCCAGAGGGGCTGACTTCGAGAGCGGCAATTTGATCAAGAAAGCTAAAGCCATGGTGCCTCTGCTTGTGCCGTTGTTCATCTCTGCGTTCCGCAGGGCGAACGATCTGGCAATGGCGATGGAGGCCAGATGCTACCGGGGAGGAGAACATAGGACTAAGATGAAACCGCTCAAGTATGCGGGCAGAGATCGGATTGCTTACGGTGTGCTCGCGGCTTATTTTGCGGTGTGCATCGCGATCAGGATCTATCTGTAAAACGTTTTATGCCAATAGGTCGGTATAAGAAGATGATTGGGCAGAATGAGGATTGTATGAAAAGAGTTATGCTGACGGTGGCCTACGACGGCACCAACTATCACGGATGGCAAATACAACCGAACGGGAAAACTATAGAAGGCATCTTAAACAGATGCCTTTCTGAGCTTCTGGGAGAGCATATCGAGGTGACGGGTGCAAGCCGCACCGATTCCGGTGTCCATGCTATGGGAAATGTTGCGGTCTTTGATACGGAAAGTTCGATTCCCGCGGAGAAAATCTCTTATGCATTGAACCGGTCACTGCCGGAAGATATCAGGATTCAGAAGTCTGAAGAAGTGTCACCGGAGTTTCATCCGCGCCATTGTGCAAGCCGTAAGACTTACGAGTATCGAATCTACTGTGCGCCCTTTCCGATGCCGGTCAAAAGACTGTATTCGCACTTTACTTATGTGCCGATGGATATTGACTTAATGAGTCAGTCGGCTCAATATTTAGTGGGTGAGCACGATTTTAAGAGTTTTTGCAGTACAGAGGCACAGGTGGAGACCACAGTGCGGCAGATTGACTCCGTACAGGTATGGGAAGAGAGAGTTAAAAGCCGCATGGAGGATTGTGGTGACGGTGGTGCGGAAGGTGTTGACCAAGCCGGTAAAGAAATTGTGATACGTGTGACAGGTCGCGGTTTTCTCTACAATATGGTACGGATTATTGCGGGGACACTCATGGAAATAGGCAGAGGACACATCGCGCCGCAGGAAATGGAAAGAATCATAGCGGCAAAAGACAGGCAGGCGGCCGGACCGACCGCTCCTGCCTGTGGACTTACGCTTGTTAAGATAGAATATTTATAGATCGTGATAGGTACAGTCGAAGCCTGTAAACAGTGCCTCGCAATCGCCGATGGCATATAATCCGATCATTACGCCGGTGAAACCGCCGGCCACCTCGCTGGAAAGATATTTCGTGTAGGCGGTTCCCAACTCCGTCTTATTCTCCGAGCGCTCCCCCGAAACAACATAAAAGTGATACTCAAGATTGTCGGCCTCAACAAGCAGTCGTGCATGTCCGTCGGGCAGCGTTATCGTCTTTTGGATATGCCTGATACCGCCAAGATTGAGCTTCAACACTGCCGCATAGCCCACAGGAGATTTTATGACAGCAATGTCATAATGTTGCAGTTCATCCATATACAGAGTTAAACCGGCTTCAAAGTTTAGGGCTGTGCCCGAACTGATAGGATTGTCGGAATTATTCCGGTTGTCATTGTCCGTAGAAGTCAGTAAATTCACATCAACCGATACGGTCATGTCAAACTCTTTCTGACGGATTCCGAGGAAAGTCGGAGAGTCCGCATCATCCAGCGTAATGTCGGTACCGCGGAGCGTCAGACAGTGGGCTTCTTTGATATAGTTTTCCGTATGAGGGTGACGAAGATATACCCAGTCCAGATTCCAAGGCGTGTTCTCAAAGGTGTAGGACCGTTTCCGTATCTGCGTAAAATCTCCGGAAATCTCGTAGGATGCAGCGGTGGTGCCGTCCGTACCGGCGCTGAACCAGCCGTCTTCGTGGAAGGAGACGGGAGTGAGGAATACCTCGCGTCCGAGATGATGGTATGGCTGCCATTCATGAATCTGACGAAATCCCAGCGAGAGGATGAACCAGTCACCCTGTGCATTGCGGATCAGATCGCCGTGACCGATGCCCTGGATAATGCCGGGCGCTTTGTTGCGGTTGGTCAATACCGGATTGTGCGGATAGTCCGTAAACGGTCCCCACGGATTATCGGACTTTGCATAAGTAACCATGTGACCGTACTCCGTACCGCCCTCAGCCGCTACCAGGTAGTAATTGCCGTCAATGAGGTACATGTGAGGACTTTCCAGATAACGGCCGCCGGAACCGTGCCAGATGGGTCTGCCGGGTGTCAGCCTTTGACCGGTGGCAATGTCGATCTCACATTGAATCACGCAGTTGATACCCTGATCGTCCTGGCCGTTGCTGATGAAATATGTATGTCCGTCATCAAAGAGTAAAGACGGGTCAATGCCGCCCTGGTCCACCGTGATCGGTTCCGACCACTCGCCGTAGATGTCATCCGTATATATATAGAAGTTTTCCGCTGTGGAATTATTGTTGGTCACCATATAGAAACGCCCGTCATGGAAGCGCAGCGTGGGAGCAAAAACACCGCCGGAGCTGTTTACCTTGTCGAGCATGACCTGACTTTTTCTTGTCAGTGCATGGCCGATCTGTGTCCAGTTCACCAGATCGGTGCTCTCAAACAGAGGTACGCCCGGAAAATACTGAAAAGAGCTGCAGGCAAGGTAAAACCTGCCGTTGGCTTCGCAGACGCTGGGGTCAGGGTAGAAACCGCTTAATATTGGGTTAGTGTAGCGCATAGTATTTTCCTCCGTTGATTTGATGCTTCTATTATATAATCATATAGAGCAAAATCAAGTAAAAAATAGGTTGACACGCGCGGGAGCGTATAATATAATAGGTAACTGTGACAGTGTTTAAAAGTGTCTGAGCCAAAGCCCCGGCGAAGGCATTTTGAATATGATGAATGCAGTAAAATCCGTTGTTGCTTAAGGTTAAGAGTGTGGCCGGACATCCGCATGAAGAACCGAAGGGACAACACAGACAGTCGAAAGACGAATCGTTACTATGGAGGTAATACAATGAAGACTTTTATGGCAAGTCCGGCTAC
>JAFLTD010000011.1 GCA_022510625.1 Lachnospiraceae bacterium | reverse complement strand
CGACATACCAACATATGCGTTCTCTGTTACGGGAGAAAACCGTCAGCATCTACTTACTCTCGCTTTCGTGCTGCAACTCGGGAGGGATCATATATTTATTCTACTTGTACCGCTTCTCAGCAAACACGGCTCTCTGTGACTTTCAAAATAAATATATCGTCTCCGTCATCGTCTTTATGATTTCGAAGTATGAATTTATCATATTGTATTGCGAAGATGTATTCGTGTCAAGCTTTTCGTAACAGTTATACGCATAATTTGTTATATCTGATACTATACTCCTTTTCACTTATCATTTATAACAATGCCAGAATCCGCTGTCACTCTGAACAACGATGACGCCTTCCTCCGCCATCCTTTTCTCAAAATACTTGATGAGCTTTGCTTTCTGCGCATTCAAATACTTTGCCCCATCGGGATATCTCTGGAGCACTCGCTCAAACAAACGCTCCGGATCATCATAGGTAAGGGGACCGGGGATTTTGATAAACTCCAGCTTAGTAAAATGCATGGAAAGCAGCGTTTCCAGGTCCTCCTGCTGCAGCTCCCGCATCTGACGCTTCTCTTCCGCAAAGGAAATATCCATGCCAAGCTTTGCAAAAATTTCTTCCCAGTATTCGTACTCAGCCGTCGTCCCATAGTAATTCATGGAAAACATGCCGCCCGGCATCAGTACGCTTGCCGCCCTCTCCACTAATTTTTCCATGTCTTCGATGACGGACATGAGATAATGTGCAATTACCTTAGAGTAGCAGGGCTTGATATCGTCCCAAGTATCCTCTGCCTCCACGTCCTTCCAATATACCCGGATGTCCGTGCCATGGGGCAGGCTTTCCCGATTCTCTTCTATATATTTCTCAAAATCCTCTGCCCAGCTTTCGTGGAGATCATACCCGTCCACTATAAGATTTTGCGGGATTCTCGCCCAATTGTTTCTCCATAGCTTTGCATAGCCACAGCCCAAATCCAGTACCCGGTCATTTTCACGAAAGCCTAAAGAATCATATATCTTTTCATACCAGTCCAGACCATCCGCTGCGTGACTCACTGCATACATATGTCGTTCATCTGCCCCTTGATCGGCTTCCATCTTTTTAATGATATCCGCTACGTCGTCCCAATCCGGCTTTCCGTCCGTTCGCGCCAGTACCGCCTGAATGCACTTCACGATCTTTTGCAGCGCCCAGATCTTCTGCTCCATCATTTCCACTTGATTTTGCAGGATTCCCGGAATCGAATTGTTATCACTGTTCTCCAGATTGTCCTTGATCTCCTCCAGACTGAATCCTACGTGTTTTAGGGCAATGATCTTTTCCAGAATGATAAGCGAATCTTCATCATACAAGCGGTAGTTCTTCTCGGAATACGCCGTGGGTTTCAACAGCCCCTTCTCATCATATAATCGAAGTGCTTTCTGTGAAATCCCTGCCTTGTTGGCTATCTCGCCCGATGTCATTTTCTTTTCCATAGATTTCCTCCTTTGACATGTCTCTATTTTATGCTTCTATGACTAAAACTTAAAGGGTCCCCTAGGGGCAGAGTCAATACAAAAAATAAAAAAGTTTTGTTCGCACCTGTAGGGATACATCATATCAATAAAGAGACATTTAATACACAGAATATCTTTACAAAGGAGCAGCCGCCGGAGGACAGCCTGTATTATAAGCTTCACGATATGGGACTTGCAGAGAACTCGCTGACGAGCAAATAGACAGTATTATAAAAAGCGGATAGCCGCCCTTTTTAACGGGGCGCTGTCCGCTTTCATTTTAACCCGGTTCCGAAATCCTGCTGACACCTACGTAGACTTCGGAAATCTTATACCATGTCGGATAATCCACGATGCCGGTCTGGGGAAGATTGAAGACACCCTGGAAGGTGCGTACAGCTTCGGCGGTGGAGGGACCATATATACCGTCCTCGGCTACCCTCGGGATGGCCGGGTAGTTCTGGGAAATACGGTTGAGCTGCTGCTGCATCTGCAATACCTTGTCGCCGGAGGCGCCGATACCCAGGTTGTAGCCGGGCCATGAGGAAGGTACGCCGGATACGGCCGTAGCGGTATTAATATACATGTCGTTGCCGTAATAATAGCGTATGATTTCAATCGGAGTATAGCCTTCGTCGCCAAGGTACTTGGATCCCCATTGGCTTAAACCGCTGCACGTCACATTTCTGCCGTCACAGTAAGAGGTAAAAATAGGCTGCCGTACACCGGGGCGGGATAGGAAGTTGGCAAAGATGGAGTCTACCAGACGATCAATGTTGCTGTAAATATTCCTGCCGTAAATCCATTTCTGGTCGTATGCGGTGGAGGAGGTGATGGTGAAGTTATAGCCTTGGTTACGATACCACTCCGTATAGACGCGGTTCAGGGTAAAGGACATTATGGCCAGCGTATTGGCGTAGATAGCGCTTTCAGGCCATGTTGCGTAAATCTCCGAAGAAACTACGTTTTTAATATAATCCGTGTAACGCACATAATAATTGGCTGCAGTGGAGTCGTTTGGAACACCGTCATGGACAACGATGTACTCGGGAATGACGACACGGCTTAGAACAATCTCGCCGGACTCATCCATGGGCTTAATCTCATCCTCGGGAATTTTGGGCGGATAATCGCCGTAGAGCGTGTGATCGGGAATGACGATGGTTTCGTCGTCGCCTTCCGCGGTCTCGGTGGGGATCATCTCGATGTTCTGCAGCGCCGTCACATCGGGCAATACTTCCACACCTGATACGGTTACCGGTTCATAGCCCGGTGCGGTGACATTCAGCGTGTACTCCGAGTAGGGCATAGGAGAGTTTGGCGTCAGACTGTATTCGAGAGGCGGTGCGCTCAAGGATACGGCATCTGTTTGACCGGAGGAATCGGTAGTCAGGGTTTCCAGCGTGTTATTAGGGTCTCCGGTATAGGAAATGGTTATGTTGGCATTCTGAATCGGTATGAGTCCCACATTTGCCGTGACATTGATCTGAAGTCTGCCCCGGTCCGGTCCGTCGGGAGGTGCACTGTTTATGACATCCATATAAAACCTCACAGTTTTTTCTTCTTAATATGGTATGTGAAAGCGCGCCGGGCGTTACTGCTCATAGGTTTGACCGAGTGTTTCACGGGTATATTGTATCAATCACTGCCGTATTTGATGTTGCGTTGTCTGATAGATAAATGGTATAATTTTAATAACTATGTAGAAAGGTAAAACGAGAGCGTGAGGCAGGTAGTAGAAGAGATTTTAAACGGAAAATTTAATGTCGATAATGGATCTCTGGATTTTTCCTGTCCGCGTATTGATATATCACTTCATGCCGATACGGTTACGGAGGATTTTTTCACTATTTACGGGCCGGAAGGGTGTGTGACGGATGGCTATGTCGTATCATCAGATCTTCGCATGGAATGTGTGACGCAGACTTTTGGCGGCAGCCAGGATGAGATCCATTACAGGTTTGACTCTCACGGCATGGAAGTGGGCGAAGAGGTTAAGGGTGCATTTAATATTGTTTCCAACAGGGGAGAATACTATCTTCCTTTTTCTGTGACTATCGCTCCGGAGACAGTCACTTCCAGCATGGGCGGCATCAAGAATCTGTTTCATTTTACCAATCTGGCTAAAAGCAACTGGGATGAGGCGGTGAAGCTGTTTTATTCCAACGAATTCAGTGCGGTTTTCGAAGGGAACGACAGGCAGTATATGGCCGCGTACAAGGGGCTCTCGGCGGTCAAGGGCAATGAGCACAATGTAGAAGAATTTCTGTTGGAGATCAATAAGAAAAAGCCGGTAGAATATATACCGGAAGAAACAGAGATCAGGATTGAGGACCCGTTGGAGAGTACCCGCTATGCGTTGGCGGTGGATCGAAACGGATGGGGGTATACATATCTGCAAATTGAGACGGAAGGAGAGTTCCTCAGGGTAGAGGAAGATACCGCATCCGATGCCTCTTTCCTGGGGAATATTTACAGAGTCTATTATTATGTGGATCACGAGAAACTGCATGCCGGCAACAACTATGGGTGTATCATGCTGAAGCAGAACCATCAGACGATCCGGGTGCCGGTTACGGTGGTGGTCCATAGAACGGGAAGAAAAGTTTTGGGCATCCGCAGGGAAAAGGCACGTCTCACGGTGGAAATGATGGAATACTATCAGGCATTCCGCCTAAAAAAGATCAGTACCAAAACCTGGATGGCTGAGACCAATAAGCTTTTAAACCGCATGATGGAGCTCGATGACAAGGACATTACCTATAAGCTTTTTCAGGCACAGATTCTGCTGACGGAAGAAAGGTTTAATGAGGCAAAATGGCTGATTGAAAAGCAGGAGGAACAGGTGCTTTTAAGGCAGCGTGAGTGTCCGGAACTGTGGTGCTATTATCTGTATTTGACGACATTGTACAGTAAGGATTACCGGTATGTGGATGAAGTGGCCGCCGAGGTTTCCGAAGTCTATGAGCGCAACAGAGGTAATTGGCGGATCGCGTGGCTCTTGTTGTATCTGTCCGAGGAGTATGTTAAGAATCCTTCCCGCAAATGGGAATTGTTGGAGGAATTATTTCGCTATCACTGCACATCTCCGGTGATCTATATTGAGGCATGGCATCTGTTGTGCATGAATCCTGCCATGCTGTTAAAGCTGGATGCTTTTGAACAGCAGGTGCTCCGATATGCGGTCAAAAACGACCTCATGAAAGAGGAACTTATTTTACAGATCGTATATCTGGCGCAGAAGCAGAAGAACTATTCGGACAGTGTTTTCCGTATATTGACGGGCTGTTATGAGAAGAGACCTCAGAATGATATTCTCCATGCAATCTGTACACTGTTGATTAAGGGCAACCGTTGCGGAGAAGCATATTTTGAATGGTATCGCGCCGGGGTGGAACAGAATCTTCGAATCACCCGGTTGTATGAATATTACATGATGTCCATCTCATTAGATTATGACGGACCGCTGCCCAAAATCATACTCATGTACTTTGCTTACCAGAGCGATCTGCACTATGAGATCACGGCGTATCTGTATGCCTATGTGCACCGTCACAGGGAAGAACTGCCGGATATTTATGTAAACTACACTGCCGCTATGGAGCGCTTTGTGACGGAGCAGATTGAGCGGGGCAGAATCAACAGAGACCTGGCATATCTATACCGCAACCTAATCAGTCTGCCCATGATTGACGAAGAGAGCGCATCAAAGCTTGCATCGCTGCTCTTTGAGAGAGAGATCAGTACGGATTTCGATAAGGCCAGAGAGGTGATTCTCGTATATCCGTACGGTGTGGGTGAAGATGTGTATCCCATTGCCGGGGGCAGGGCACAGATTCCGGTCTATGATTCGAACTGTAAGATATTGTTGGGCGACGGGGAAGGTAACAGATATTCTGCGAGTGTGGAGTGCCGGGCGGAAGCACTTATCAATCCGGCGAAGCTTGCGCTCATGATTTCACCCTTTGTCCGCGATAATCTCGGGTACGCAATCTACGCATGCTTTGAGTATCAGAATACTTTTAACGTACAGGATGACAATGCGGACCTCTTTGCACGACTGGCTGCCTCCGACAGGATTGTCGGGCATATGAGGCGGGAAATCCGCATGATGCTGGTTCATTTTTATTATGAAAAAGACAGAATGAGAGAACTGGATGATTATTTGTTGGGGCTGACGCCGGAAGATGTCTCCAGGCGGGACCGCAAGGAGATTATACGGTATATGATCGTGCGGGGCATGTATGAGGAAGCATATGGCTGGGTGCGCCGCTACGGACCATACGGAGTGGAGCCCAAGATGCTGCTCAAACTGTGCAGCAGACTGCTGGAAGAGGAATCGTCACAGGAAGACTCGGTTATGACCGGCGTGCTCCACTATGTGGTCAAAAAGGGGAAGTATGATGAGAATGTACTGAACTATCTGATTCAGTATTTTTCCGGCAGCATTAAGGACATGCGGGACGTGTGGAAGACTGCGGAAGATTTCGGAATGGATACTTACGCGCTGTGTGAGCGGATGATCGTGCAGATGCTCTATACGGGTGCCCATGTGGGCGAGAAGATGGATGTTTTTAGGACATACAGCAGAAACGGCGGCAACGAGATGCTGATGGCAGCGTTTTTGTCCCAGTGCTGTTATGACTATGCGATAGGCGGGCATATCACGGAATCCTATATTTTCCGGAATATACAACAGTTATATCTGGAGGGTGTGCCGCTGCATCTGGTGTGTAAGATTGCTTATCTCCAGTATTATGCGGAATTCAAACGGGAGCAGGATGAGACGGTGAGGCAGGTGTGCTGTGATTTCCTGCAAGATCTGCTTGATGAGAATATCGTTCTGCCAATCTATAGAGAATATCAGGGTTATATTCCCCGGATGGATGAATATCAGGATAAGACTATGATAGAGTACCGCGTCAAGCCCGGCTGTAAGGCGGTAATACATTATGTGATTCAGAATGAAGGCGGTGCGGAAAACGAATACCGCAAGGAAGAGATGAAAGATGTGTTTGCCGGTATCTGTATCAAAGAGTTCGTCCTGTTCTTCGGTGAGAGACTGCAGTTCTATATCACTGAGGAGTCGGAGAACGGCGAACAGTTGACGAGAAGCGGAACCGTTAACAAGAGCGATATCGGACAGGATAATTTTGAAAGTCGTTTCACAGTGCTCAATGATATTATGATTGGCAGAACACTGCATGATTACGATACGGTGGACGGCCTGTTGCGGGAGTATTACAGGCAGGATTATGTGGTTGACAACATATTTAAGATGCGCTAGGAGGCAGTATGTTCTTAGAGAGGAAAGAGAAAGACAAACTGCATAAGGGGAGTGTTCTGGTCGGATACGATCTCGGGGAGAGGTATTCCCAGATCAGTTATTGCATCTATGGGCAGGAAGATGTCGATACGGTTGCCACCGTGGTGGGAACAAAACAATATAATATCCCCACAATGTTATGTAAACGAAAAGGAGTCAACCAGTGGTTCTACGGCAAAGATGCCGTCAAGAATGCGGACGAAGAAGATATGATTCCGGTGGAAGGTCTTATAGCGCTTGCCAGAAGAGGTGAACAGATAGAGATGGATGGGGAATCTTATGATCCGGTAGCACTGCTGACGCTCTATCTCAAGCGAAGCATGACGCTGATGAACTTCATAGCTACCATCGATAAAGTGGATGCAATCATGTTTACGGTTGACAATCTGGATGACAGAATGGTGGAGATTCTTTCGCAGGCGTCCGTCAATCTGGGGCTAAAGACCTCGCATATTTTTTTTCAGAGTCATACGGAAAGTTTCTATTCGTTTATGCTTCATCAACCGCCTGAGTTGTGGAATTATCAGGTGATCGCATGCGAGCACGACGGTATGCGCTTAAAGACATACCGCATGGAGTGCAATAAGCGCACCACGCCGATCGTGGTGCTGATCGAAGAGCAGATTTACGATACGCTGATTATTCCGGAGGAGACGGAGGAGGAGAAAATCAGGCAGGATGCCTATCGCATGGCGGACGAGCGCTTCTTAGGTATCCTGCAGAAGATGTGTGAGGGCAGGATCGTATCCTCGGCATATCTTCTGGGAGACGGTTTTCGTGATGAGTGGAATAAGGAATCACTGCAATTTCTCTGCCATAATAGGAGGGTTTTTCAAGGAAACAACCTTTTCAGCAGAGGGGCGTGCTACGGACTGCAGGAAAAACTGGAGCCGAGTGAGGAGGGGAGCAGGCATGTTTTCCTCGGGAAAGACAAGCTGAAATCCAATATCGGGATGAATGTTTTGCGGCAGGGCAAGGAATCCTATTATGCACTCCTGGATGCCGGTGGGAACTGGTATGAGGCAACGAAGAAATGTGAGTTTCTGCTGGCGGAGGAGAAGGAGATCGCTTTTGTGATCACTCCGCTGACCGGCAAAAATATAGAGACAAAGGTGATACAGCTGGACGGTGCAAATAAGACCGGCGCACCCTATACGAGATATAGTCTTGAAATGGCGATGAGTACGCCTGAGACAGTACGGATCAAGGTGACGGATCTGGGATTCGGAGAATTATTCCCGTCTGCCGGTCAGATGTGGGAGGAATCTTTCAGTGTCTCTTAGATGACCGGCCGAAACAGATATGTTATTCTGCTGCAGGTACCAAAGATGGGATGCGATACTGCGATACGGAGGATAAGGCTGATATATGAGTCAGATTATTTTGGGGACAGGCAAATATGCTGAAATCCCATACTACATGGAAAGGTTTTATGTAAACCTGTATAGCGTAGAGGAACTGTGTTATCTTTTGGTGGACAACGCTGAGCTGCTGGATCGGGAAGTGATGCAGAGGGAAATAGTGCAGTGGCTTGATGAACAGTGTGGTCTGAACCAGTTGGCCAACACCCTCTATTCTCTGCTGAACCAGAACGGTTCCACAGTGGCTTTTGTGGGAACAATATTAGAGTATGTGAATCTGTATCCGGCAGATGTGGTGTCGCAGACGGAACAGATCATCAGGGACAACGAGGGGCTAAATCCTTATGAGCGGGGTAAAGTCAAGGCGGATTACCTGTTGCAGAATACAAAATATCTTGCGGCGCTTAATCAGTACCACAGTCTGCTTGCGCAGATTCCGGATACGGACAATCTGCTCCGCGGAAAGATTTTGCACAATATGGGAGTGTCCTGTGCGAAGATGTTCATGTTCGGACGGGCAGCGGAGAAGTTTAGGCAGGCTTATGAGACGGATGGAAATGAGGAGAGCCTGGAATTGTATCTGGCATCTATGAGAATGCATTGTGAGGATAAGGATTATATTGCTTATATTGCAGAACATCCGGAATATCATGATATATCGTTGAGAGTTGAGAGACAAATGGAGCGGGCGTATGGGCAGTTTGAGGGAACGGATGAGAACCGCATGCTCTTCACCCTGCAGGTGTTTAAGGAAGAAGGCAGCAGTACGGTCGGCAGTGATGTGCAATATTATCAGGAAATTGAGAGGCTGACTGCCGGACTGAAAGAAGCGTACAGAGAGTACGTATCATAGCATAGGGAGAATGAAATGGGTTGGTTTCAGAACTTAGTAACTAAAATTTTCAGAAGAGATGATGAAGAATTTGATGGAGATTGGGAAGACGAGGAAGTCGTTCATCAGGTTGATTATCACAATAAAGAACAGAGGGACGACTATGTCAGGAATTGTCTCGAAAGGATGGCGGATGCCACCAAAGAACTGGAAAATCTGACATTTGAATATGATATGGTCACCTCCTATCTGAGAGATATGGAAGAAATCGAGGCGCTTCCGCCGGAGGAGAGCGAGCAGCTTCAGGAATGTGCCAGGAGAGTTGCACTTCTTCAGGACAGCAAAGCCGATTTCATGGAGCGTCCGCATCGGATTACCGATGAACAGTATCAGCATATTGAGCGGATTGTGGATGAAGTGGAAGATGGTTATAAGAAACTGAGCGAAGCGGAGGAGTATCAGGATCTGATCAAACAGGACTTAAGCCGTCTGGACGGTGAGAGGCATGCTTATCTGTATCGCAAGAATGAGATGATGCACATGATCGCGGATACGAGAGGCATGGCGATCATCTGTGTCGTTGCACTGGGATTGTGTGTGGCGCTTTTGCTGCTGCTGCAATTTTTTCTGGATATGGATACCGAAGCGGGCTATCTTGTGACGGCAGCGGCGGCGGCTCTGGCGATTACGATCATCTACGTCAAGCATATAGATGCCAGGCGGGAACTGCATCGCGTGGAGACGGGCATCAACAAGATCATTCTTCTTCAGAATAAAGTGAAGATTAGGTATGTCAATAACACCAATCTGCTCGATTACCTGTACCTGAAATATGGTGTATCCGGCGCACAGGAATTGGCGGATATGTGGGAGAACTACAAGATTGAGAAGGAAGAACGGGAGAAGTTTAGGAAGGCGGAACTTGATCTGGACTACAACCAGCAGGAATTGCTGCAGATGCTGAAGAGATATCAGGTCAAAGATCCCGCTGTATGGCTGCACCAGACGGAGGCAATCTTAGATCCCAAGGAAATGGTTGAGATACGCCATAACCTGATTATCAGAAGGCAATCACTGCGCCGCAGGATGGACTACAATAAGGAAGTGGTGGCAGGTGCTTCCCAGAGAGAAATCAAAGAATTGGTGGATGCGTATCCGCAGTATGCCAAAGAGATTATGGCGACCGTGGAAGAATACGAGAAGAAGTTTGCCAAAGGATAAACTTTGACCGGAAGAGAGGATTTGAAATGAACGCGGAGACAGAGCAGACAGACAAGTTAGGTGAGGAGTGCGGTGTATTCGGTATCTACGATTTCGACGGCGGCGATGTGGCATCCACCATCTACTACGGACTTTTTGCATTGCAGCACAGAGGGCAGGAAAGCTGTGGTATCGCTGTCAGTGACACGTCGGGACCGAAGGGCAAAGTTTTAAGCGCCAAGGAAATGGGACTGCTCAACGAGAATTTTACGCCGGAAATTTTGAATAAACTAAAGGGTGACATCGGCGTGGGACACGTTCGTTATTCCACGGCGGGAAGCAGTACGAGAGAGAATGCGCAGCCACTGGTGCTGAATTACGTGAAAGGTACATTAGGACTGGCACACAACGGTAACCTGATCAATGCAGCGCAGCTTCGCCATGAACTGGAATACACCGGTGCTATCTTCCAGACGACCATAGATTCCGAGGTTATAGCTTACCATATTGCCAGGGAGCGTTTGAACAGTAAGACCGTAGAGGAGGCAGTGGGACGTGCCATGCTCAAGATTAAAGGTGCGTATTCGCTGATCGTCATGTCGCCCCGCAAGCTGATCGGGGCAAGAGATCCTTACGGTTTCAGACCGCTCTGTATCGGTAAGAGGGATAACGCATATATTCTGGCATCTGAGACTTGCGCTCTGGATACCATTGGTGCGGAGTTCGTGCGGGATGTGGAACCGGGTGAAATCGTCACGATATCGCCGGGCAAGGGGATTGAGTCGGATAAGAGTATGTGCCTGTCGAAAGATAAGCACGGCAGATGTGTGTTCGAATATATCTATTTTGCCAGACCGGACAGCCGAATAGACGGTGTCAGTGTTTATGACTCCCGCATCATGGCGGGCAAATATCTGGCGATGGATTCACCTGTGGATGCGGATCTGGTGGTTGGTGTGCCGGAATCCGGCAACTGTGCGGCATTGGGATATTCTATGCAGTCAGGTATTCCTTACGGACAGGCTTTTGTGAAAAATACCTATGTGGGACGTACCTTCATCAAGCCGGGGCAGAAGAGCCGGGAGAGCAGTGTCCAGGTCAAGCTCAATGCAATACGGGAGGCAGTAAATAATAAGAAAATCATTATGATCGATGACTCAATCGTCAGAGGAACGACTTCGGATCGTATCGTTCGGATGCTGCGCGAAGCAGGCGCAAAGGAAGTACATATGAGAGTCAGTTCACCGCCGTTTCTGTGGCCGTGTTATTTCGGTACCGACGTACCGGCGAGAGAGCAGCTGATCGCGTACAATCGTTCCGTGGAGGAGATATGCAGGGTCATCGGTGCGGATTCACTCGCTTATCTTAAGATGGAGCGCCTTCATGAGATTGCAGGGAATCTCGGTATCTGTAAAGGATGCTTCACGGGAGTGTATCCGATGGAGCCGCCGAAGGAGGATATACGCGGGGAGTATGAAAAATAGAATAATAGATTGTGCAAATAATCATCCGTTGTCGGCTTTTTCCTGCGCAATGACAACGCCTGATTATTTTGCGCAATCTACTTAATATACTTTTTCGATAAATTAGCGCGGGCAGAAGTTAATTTCTAGAGGAGCCCCTTAAAAAGCGTCAGCACTTAGCGAGGTTTTTTCGAGCTTAGTGTCTGCTACGCTTTTTACGGAGCGAGAGCGCGGCGACGTAGAAAATAACTTTTGTTCGCGCGGCAATCTAATATAAACAAATTTATGCTAGGAGGAAACCATGAGTACAGACAAATACGTTAGCCCGTTATCGGAGCGTTATGCGAGTAAGGAGATGCAGTACATCTTCTCACCCGATATGAAATTCAGAACTTGGAGAAAGCTGTGGATTGCATTGGCGGAGACGGAGATGGAGCTGGGACTTAGCCGGAACGGTGTGCCCGTCATCACGCAGGAGCAGATCGATGAGCTGAAATCCCATGCCGATGACATCAACTACGATGTGGCGAAGGCGCGCGAGAAGGAAGTGCGCCATGACGTGATGAGCCATGTCTACGCATACGGACAACAGTGTCCCAAGGCGGCAGGCATTATACATCTGGGCGCCACCTCATGTTATGTGGGTGATAATACCGATATTATCGTGATGACGGAGGCATTGAAGTTAGTTAAGAAGAAACTGGTGAACGTGATTGCGGAACTGGCGAAGTTTGCGGAGCAGTACAAGGATCTTCCGACACTTGCCTTCACGCATTTCCAGCCTGCGCAGCCCACTACGGTAGGTAAGAGGGCGACACTGTGGACACAGGAGTTCTGTCTCGACTTGGAAGATCTCGACTATGTGATGTCCACCATGAAACTGCTGGGCTCTAAAGGAACAACCGGAACGCAGGCATCCTTCCTGGAGCTCTTTGACGGGGATCAGGAGACAATAGACAAGATAGATCCTATGATTGCGAAGAAGATGGGATTTGATAAGTGTTATCCGGTATCCGGACAGACCTATTCCCGCAAAGTGGATACGAGAGTATGCAACGTGCTGGCGGGCATTGCGGCATCAGCTCATAAGATGTCCAATGACATCAGATTGTTACAGCATTTGAAAGAGGTGGAAGAACCTTTCGAGAAGAGCCAGATCGGTTCATCCGCCATGGCGTATAAGAGAAACCCGATGAGGAGCGAGCGCATCGCATCTCTGTCAAGATATGTGATGATTGATGCACTAAATCCTGCCATCACTTCCGCCACACAGTGGTTCGAGAGAACGTTGGACGATTCCGCCAACAAGCGCCTCTCCATTCCCGAGGCATTTCTGGCTGTTGACGGTATATTGGATCTGTGCCTGAATGTGGTGGACGGACTTGTCGTGTATGACAAGGTAATAACGAAGCGTCTCATGAGTGAGCTGCCTTTCATGGCGACGGAGAATATCATGATGGATGCGGTCAAGATGGGCGGTAATCGTCAGGAACTGCATGAGAAGATCAGGGAGCTGTCCATGGAGGCAGGTGCCAATGTGAAGCGTGAGGGCAAGGAGAATAATCTGCTTGAGCTGATTGCGAAAGATCCGTCCTTCAACATGACGGAGGAAGATTTGCTCAAAACGATGGATCCTTCCAAGTATGTGGGACGCGCACCGCTTCAGGTAGAGAAGTTCTTACAGGAAGTCGTCAATCCGATTCTTTCTGAGAATAAAGATTTGCTCGGTTTGAAAGCTGAAATTAACGTGTAACGAGTTTGTTCGGTGTGATACAGAAGAAAAGCAGGTGTCAGATTGCGTAAGAGAAAATCTATGACTAAGTTCATACATGTTGTTATGGCGGCGTTGTTGCTGTCCTGTTTTGTTATGCCTGCATTTGCCAAAGAAGAGGATGAGGAAGCTGCGCAGGCGGAGACGAACCGACAGCTGCTCGAGAACTATCGGGATTATCAGGAAAGATTGAATGCCATAGAGGGAGAGTGGGAGATCAATAACAGTGGATTTACCGTTATAGAAGACCAGATATTCCCAATTGAAACAGAGAATTTCGGAGAGGTCTGGCTGGTTCCCGCCATGGAGGATCAATATCATCGCATAATATTGTTCCTTGTTGACGAGGAGGGAATTGTGGTTTACAGGACAGACCAGTTGGCTGTCAACAGCTGGAATATCGGCAGTTTGGAACAGCCGATCAGAGGTATCTCAGCCGTCTCGTTCCAGGATTTGAACAGGGACGGAAGAATAGATATTGTACTGATTGCCGAATGCAGAAACCGGACCGGTGCCTATGCGGGCAAAAGTTATCAGGTGGGAGATGTGCTGTTCCAGGACGGCGAGGGATTCTACCGCGATTATCGGATTTCGGACAAGATAAACAGATTCGGGATGAACAAGAGTGCAGAGAGTATCATTGCGTATGTCAGGGACGGCTATTCCACGGAATTCCTCTACACGGCATCCACGAAATCAGAGCTTCTTAAGAAGGGGTTTGTGATTACCGAGGAACAGGATTATTCCAGACAGTTCGAGAAACTGGGATATCTGGAAGTCATGCCGGGAACATATACGATGGCGGAGTTCGCGACTTTTATGATCTATCTGGTGAATGAGCAGGGTGATATCGTATGGAGTTTTCAGCCTATGGGCGATTTTGACAACCTGTATGCTCTCAAGGGAATCAGGTGCGTCGATATTGACGGTGACGGCATGAAGGATATTCTTGTGCTTGCCCGTTACAGTTACGCGGGTACAGGCGAACTGCGCGTCAAAAGCGACTACTCGATTTACTATCAGCGCACGGGCGGTTTCGAGACGGATACGGAAGTGAAACGGAAAATTACCTGCAGCGATGAAGATACGGTGGCGGGACTTGTAGAGAAGGCGAGAGCCTATTGGGGATGGAGCCCGGAGACATGATTAAGATACTGATTGTAGATGATGAAAAACCGATTTGTGATTTGATAGATATGAATTTAACGGCGGCAGGTTATTCCTGCGTGGCAGTGCAGGACGGGCTCGCGGCGATAGATGCGGTTGAGAGAAATACGTTTGATCTGGTGCTGCTGGACATTATGCTGCCGGGTGCGGACGGATACGATGTGATGGAGTACATCAGGCCATTCAAGGTGCCTGTCATTTTTATCTCGGCCAAGCATGAGGTCAAAGACCGGGTCAAGGGATTAAAGCTCGGAGCGGACGATTATCTGATCAAGCCCTTTGATGTGACGGAGCTTCTGGCAAGAGTGGAAGCGGTGCTTCGCAGGTATAATAAGTCTGAAAAGAAGTTGACTGTGGGCGAGATTGAGATAAATCTGGAGGCAAGGCGGGTGACACGGTCAGGAAATCCCGTCCCGCTTACCAGTAAGGAGTTTGATCTTCTGATGCTTTTCGCGGAGAACCGGAATGTGGCTTTGTTCCGCGAGAATCTGTATGAGAAGGTTTGGGATGACGAGTATTATGCAAACAGCAGGACTTTGGATCTTCATGTGCAGAGACTCAGACGCAAACTGGGCTGGGAGAAAAATCTTGTGGCGGTATATAAAGTAGGTTACCGGCTGGAAATTTAGGAGTATTATCATGAAATTTTCACACAAACTTTTGCTGTGGACTACGATTATCATAGCCCTCACACTTGGCTTTAGCGGCTATTATTTTGTCAATTACGTATTTGAGACCTCGCTGGAGAGAGAGGTCAATCAGGCGTTGGATGAAAACAGCATATTGCGGTTTGCGTTTGAGACTGCGGCGTTGAATGTGCCTGTAAAGTACGATCTGCTGCAGAACAGTTCGGTGGAGCAGATCGCTTCCAACTTGGAAACGAGCGGACAGGGCACAGGGCGTCTTCTTAGAATCTCCGATGAGGAAAAGCAGACCATCTATGTCAGCGACGGATTCGAGACGGATGATGAACTGTTGAGTGTGGCGGAGGAAAATCAGTATTCCTACCGCGTGATTCAATCCGGTGACCGTTATTATATCCAGACAGGAAGCAGCGTCAATGCCCTCGGCAGGGGATTGTATCTGGAAACACTCAAGGACGTGTCGCAAGTGTTCGAGGAGCGGGAGACGGGTTTTCTCGTCTATCGCCGGCTGATGATTCTCATGTTGGTTCTCGGCATTGTAGTTATGTACTTCATCTCTTCGGGACTGACCAAGCCGATCAGACGGTTAATGAGGGCTACCAGGGAGATGGCAGCGGGAGATTACAGCTATCGGGCTAAGCAGGTCAGCAGTGATGAACTGGGGCAGTTGACGCAGGATTTCAACCATATGTCAGAGGCGCTTGAGCAGACCATTGATCAGTTGGAAGATGAAGTGCAGGCGCGGGAAGATTTCGTGGGTGCTTTTGCCCATGAACTTAAGACTCCCCTGACTTCAATTATCGGATATGCGGATATGTTGCGTTCCAGAAAGCTGGACGAAGAGAAGAGTCTTCTATCGGCAAATTACATCTACACCGAGGGAAAAAGACTAGAAGCGATGTCGCTGCGTCTGCTGGACATTATCGTGACGAAAAAAGAGGGCGCGAAGATACAAAAAGTTCCGGTGGATTCCCTGTTTGAATATCTTCGCAACATGTTCCTGCCGAATGAGAGCATGGAGTTTGTCTTTTCCTATGAACAGACATATGTACTGGCAGATGCCAGTCTGATTCAGACCGTTCTGGTGAACCTTCTGGATAACGCGTGCAAGGCATCGGATGCAGGAAGCAGGATTGAGATAGGCGGATATTCACAGGAGGACGGCTATCGGTTTACGGTCAGGGATTACGGAATTGGGATTCCGGAAGAAGAACTGTCCAAGATCACGCAGGCATTCTATATGGTAGATAAATCAAGATCACGGAGCAGAAACGGTGCGGGACTGGGTCTGGCGCTCTGTACAGAGATTCTTGCTCTGCATGACAGCAAACTGGAGATTGAGAGTACCCCCGGTGAGGGAACTTCAGTGGGATTCCTCTTGTTGGAGGCGGGAAAGGAGGCACAGCATGAAGCAATTCATTCTTAATCTGGCGCTCCTTGCCCTGACAGCCATGGTAGTATTTGTGTCTATTTGGGGACCGGAGACGCTTGCCGTCTATAAAGATCGCGCTGTACTGAATCAGATCAGGACGCGGGAAGAGGAGACAGGGGGAGAAGGTTACCGCTATCGGCTGAGTGCTAATGAGAAGCTGTATATTTTATCACAGTGCCTTAATTCCCAGAGTGTGCCCGGAACGGAGCAGATTTCCCAGACGAGGGAAGAGCAGGACTTGTATCAGGAGTTGACCGGTACCTATGCTTTTGTGGTAAACCATAACGGACCGTCGGGGCAGGAGATTACCGACGAGGAGATTTACGGGACTGCCAATGACGGCATCGCTATATTAAAGGAACAGGGTATTCTGCCGGATACGATCAAGGAAGTACAATCCAATTCTTATGAGGCTACGCTGTACTCTGCAATTGATGTGCCGGAGCCGCGAAATAATGTGGCTGTCTGGAAACTGAGCTTACTCGGCAGTCTTCAGAACGCCAATAAAGAGAATCGTCTGATTGATGCATACATTGATGCGGATGACGGTAAGATCTATGAGTTTTATGTGAGATCGCAGCTCAAATGGGAGGATATCGACCCGGATGCATTGATAGAAAGATGGAGCACTTATATGGGACTGACCGCTCCGGAAGCCTATGAGAACGACAATCCGCTCTTGGAGACGACACCCTACTATAAGAAATATGTTTTTTCAGGTCCGGGAGGCGACAGAACCGTAGTGACGATCGGATTCTATGACGGTATCAACGAACTTTTCCTGAAAATCTCCAAATGATGCAAAAATGATGCAAAAATGATGTAACTCTGATGCAAAAATGATGTAACTCTGATGCAAAAATGATGAAAATTTGATGCACCTTTCCTGTAAGATGGTAACAAATACAGGAGAGGAGCATCATTTTTATGTACGGAAGAAGGCGCTATTACGGATCACGAAGAAGAGAAGAAACAGGGAGGTATTTGCGGACCGCAATGGTGGTTCTGGCTGTCATCTGTATCATTGTTGTCTGTGTGACAATGGCATTGCAGACGACGAAAGCATCACAAGTTGCTGCGGCGGAACCGGCAGAGCAGGAGGCAGCTGCGCTGATTGACGAGAAGAATGTGATGTATATTGCGCAGGCGGCGACCGCCGGGCCAGTAATCATGGCAACGGAGGCTGTGAACAGAACAAAAACACAAGAGAGACAAGTGATCGTGATCGATCCCGGGCACGGCGGTATAGATGGGGGATGTGTCTTTGAGAATGTACTGGAAAAGGATATCAACAGGGAAATTGCATGGTCGGTGACGAAGAAGCTTAGAAATATGGGATATCAGGTAGTCCTTGTCAGACAGGGAGACGACTATGTGGACAAGATGGATCGTGTGGAAAAGGCCAACCAAGAGAATGCTCTCCTGTATGTCAGCATCCATCAGAACTCCTGCGAAGTCAGCAGTGTGACCGGGATCGAGACATGGTATGATGAAAATGATGACACGGGAAGCAGCAAGCGACTGGCGCAGCTCATACAGCAGGAAACCGTCAAGGCTACCGGGGCCGTGGGACGGGAGCTGGTCTCTGACACCGAGCTCTGCGTGCTTAATAAGAGCGATATGCCGGCGTGCCTGGTTGAGACGGGCTTTCTCTCCAATAAGCAGGAGCGGGACAAGCTTTGCACGGAAGAATACAGAGAACAGGTGGCGGAGGGGATTGTGCAAGGCATAGTTCTCTACATGAATTGAGAAATCGGGTCCCTTGTGTTATACTTGCTTAGGGTGAAAAGGATGAAACTCGCAATTATAGAGGATGAGCAGGTACACACAGAACTTATAAGCAAATATATACAAACATGGAGTAAAACAAGGCAGACAGCGGTGACAATCACTACTTTTTCCAGTGCAGAGAGTTTTCTGTTTGCATGGGAGGAGGAGCATGATTTTGATGTGCTCTTTGTAGATATTCAAATGAAAGAGATGAGCGGTATGGAGATGGCAAAACGGGTCCGGGAAATGGATTCGGACATTGCCATTGTCTTTACAACAGGCCTTGCAGATTATATGGAAGCAGGTTATGAGGTGGAGGCACTGCACTATCTCTTAAAGCCAGTCAGTCCGGCGAAGTTATGCCAGTGCATGGACCGCGTACTGAGAAGGGGCAGACGTGACAAATACTTGATGGTTAAGACCAAGGAAGGGTCGATGAAGCTGTCTGCCAAGACAATCATGTATGTAGAGGCAATGGGCCATGGGTGTGTAATTGAATTCTGTCCGCAAGCGGGCAAAACATTTCAAATAGAGACTGCAGAGGGGATTTCCGAGCTGGAAGAGTCACTCGGAGAACCCGATTTTGTTAGATGTCATCGCGCGTATCTGTGCAGGATAGACAAAATTAAATATATAAGCCGCGCGTGGATCGAGATGGATAACGGCAGCAGGATTGCGGTGAGCCGCAGGCTGTACAAACATGTGAATCATCTGTTTATTGATTATTTTAAGAGAGAGAAGAATCAAAATGGGAGATAAGGTGTGGATTATCCTTATAGTGACAGCAGTGGCACTTGCAATGATAAGTTTAATCTTTTGGGGACTGTACAGATTGTTTTATATTCTGGTTGACAAACATACACTGGAATACCAGAGTGATCTCATGGAGCGGCACTGTCAGGAAGTGCAGACCATGTATCGTCAGATCAGAGGATGGCGGCATGATTATCACAACCACATCCAGACGATGAAGGCCTATCTGGCCATGGGAAAGACAGAGGAACTTGACGCCTACTTTAATGAATTGGATCAAGACCTGACGATGATTGACTCGGTAGTAAAGACCGGAAATGTAATGATTGATGCTATTTTGAACAGCAAGATTTCCCTGGCAAAACAGAAGGGAATCGCGGTGGATGCAAAGGCAATCGTACCTATGGAGCTGGGAGATGCAGTTTCGGAAGTGGATCTCAGTTTGATTATAGGCAACCTGATGGACAATGCAATGGAGGCATGTATGCGGGTGGATGATCCCGGGAAACGCTTCATCAGAGTATATATTGATGTTATGAAAGGAGAACTCTACATCTATGTGATGAATGCCACATCGGGCAAGCTCAAAAGGGTCGGAAAGATTTATGAGACCATAAAGGACAGCCGCCACCACGGTTTTGGACTTATGCGCATCGACAAGGCAGTGGAGCGATGCCACGGCTATCTGGAGCGGGCGGACGAGGAGGGTGTGTTCGCCACCGAGGTGCTTTTGCCGTTATAAAATACCATTCGTGCACGATACGAACCGTTCGTGCACGTTTTTTCTTTTATGGGAAAGAATATGATATATTTAGCGCAAAAGAAAAAAGCAGGCTGCGATGGCGGCATTTGTTTTTCTTGTTAGGGGAAAGGTTATGAAAGCAGAACAAAAGGGCCTTGTGCCAAAACATTATTCCATCTTAAGCGATATCATATTTTTTATTGTTTTTTTTAGTCAGGAAGAGCCGATGGTGCTTGTGCTTAGCGCACTTGAGATTCTTCTGAAATCGGTGACACCGCTGATTGGAATCTGGCTGCCTAAATTGACGATTGATTTAGTGGAGCAGGGAGTCACGGTGACACGGGCGGCGGCAGTGCTTGGCGGTTTCGTACTGGTGATGATTATTGTGAACGGCATCGGTCAGGCGGTGCAGGGCGGCAAGTACAATCTGTACAACCTGCAGAGAATTACTATAATGGGAAAACTTTTTTTAAAGAGCCTGCGGATACGGTATGCGGATGTGGAATCGGGCGAAATGAAGAAAATATATGTGAAGGCTCAGGGAAGCGTCAACGGCGGAGACTGGTCCGCCATGAGCAAAACCGTGTCAGGGACAGTTGATCTGCTCGTGAACATAATTAGTTTTGCCCTATATTCCACACTGCTCGGATTTTTGAATATATGGGTGTTAGCAGTGTTGATTGGGCTTTCGTTGATCAACTACGCTCTGAGTTTGAGACATATTAGAAAGCAGGAAACTTATCGTGAGGAAGATGCTTTGGTATGGAAACATTTTAACAGTGTCAACAATGCCATGGGTAATCCTTACGGTGCAAAAGATGTGCGGATCTTCGGGATGAAACATTGGCTTCTGCAGCTGCGCGAGGTTGTTCTCGAAGAAAAAGCAAATGTGCAGAAAAAGATCCAGCGGACAGCCGCATTTTACGCAAGAATCGGGTTAGTGCTGTCGGTAGTCAGGGATCTGGGTGCCTATGCATGGCTTCTATTTCTGGCATCAAATGGGAGACTGCGTGCCGGTGATTTCGTTTTGTATTTTGGGGCAATTACCGGGTTTTCCTTTTTTGTGAACGGTGTTATGAACGCAATTGCAGATTTGAGGCAGGCCGCAAACGGCACGGATTATCTCAGGGCATATCTGGAGCTGCCGGATGAAGATCGGCAAAGCGGCAGCAGGCATATAGAAGAACTTGCGAGATTGATTTCCATCGAATTTCGGGATGTGAGTTTTTCCTACGGACATCGACAGGACGTGCAGGATGAGGAGCAGGGGCATGGGGAGGATGTTACGGAAGGGAAACAGGTTTTCAGCCATCTGAATCTGACGATCCATGCAGGAGAGAAAATTGCTCTGGTGGGAGTCAACGGTGCCGGAAAAACCACTTTGGTGAAACTGCTGTGTGGTATGTATGATCCGGACGAGGGGCAGATTCTGATAAACGGCATAGACCGCAATGAATTTCCCAGAGAGGAACTGTATGAACTGTTTTCTGTTGTATTTCAAGAAACAATGATCCTGCCGTTTACCGTGGGAGAAAATCTGAGTATGGATCGCCTAGAGCGCATAGACGAGGAGAGAGCATGGGATTGCCTTGATATGGCGGGACTGGGTGATTTCTTTAGGGAGCAGAATTTTAGTTTGAGCAAGTACATGACAAGAACACTGATGAAGGATGGACTGGAACTCTCCGGCGGTCAGAAACAGCGATTCCTTCTGGCAAGGGCACTCTATAAAGGTTCACCGATCCTGATATTGGACGAGCCCACTGCGGCTCTTGATCCAATTGCAGAAAGCCAGGTCTATGACAGCTATCGGCAGTATACGGAAGGGAAAACGGCCGTTTTCATCTCTCACAGACTTGCCAGTACACGGTTTTCGGACAGAATCCTGTTGCTGGACGACGGCCGGATCGTGGAGATGGGAACACATGAGGAACTGATGCATAGAGGCGGGGCTTATGCGGAAATGTTTGAGCTGCAGCGTTCTTATTATTCGAAAGACAGTGAGATACAGGAAATATAACGAAAGCGATAAGTTTTCCGAAGCGCAGGGAAAGGAGAACAGGTATAAAATATGGAAACGGATTTGATGGGTAAGCTGCCTCTGCGGGAGCATATCAGGAATATTAAGAAGATGTTTGTGTTGATCAACGATATGGACAGGCGATTCTTGCTGGGCAAAATATTTACTGTACTTTTTGACGCGGTCATCCCTTATGCGGAACTACTGCTGTCGGCTTATGTTATAGACGGAATCAGTGCAGGAAAGAGCTTTTCGGATATGATGAGAATCGTGACGGTATCTGTCGTGGCTATACTGCTGTTCCGATGTTTAAGCGACATATTGAATCGCAGTATGATCGTGCGTCAGGATCGCATATGGTATCTTTATGAATGTATTACACAGACGAAGATGCTTGACATGGATTATTCAAGAATCGACAGTCCGGAGATTAAGGAACTGAAAGAAAGAATTCATAAAGATAATAACTGGGGTGCGGGCATCAATACGATTTTCTGGCAGTTCAGCGGTCTGGCACACCGCTGTTTGATGCTTGTCATTGCACTTGTTCTGGCCATGCCGATAATCGGACATATCATTCGTGCCGGGCGATATGAGACATTGGCAGTATTTCTCATTATGTCAGCATCGGTGGCGTTGTTCCATTGTTTTTTACTGCATTTTCGTAAGAAATCAATGAATTTTATGTTTAGCAGTTTAAAGGAGGAGGAAAAAGAGGAGCAGGCGGATTTTTGCTGGGATTTTGCCAACGGGGACGGTTTTGATTACAGGTGCGGCAAGGATATACGCATTTATGGCAGCTATGATCTGATGAAACGCTGGACAACGGATGTACTGAAAAACAGGAAATTTCGTTCCAGATTATTAAATGGAATCCTAGGAGATGCAGGGGAGAGGGGATTTGGCGCCGTCAATAACAGCATACTCACCGGGGCAGCCTATCTGATCGTGGTGATCGTCGCACTCGGCGGCGTGATAACCGTGGGCAGTGTAATCCGGCTCGCAGGGGCGCTGAATCATCTGTTTACCTCGGCGTATACATTGATTTATCATGCATCGGAATTGGCTCTGGCATCCAGAAAGCAGCTCAGTACTCTGGAACTGCTGGAATTAGAGGACGAGATGTACAAAGGGCGGCTGCCTATGGAGAAGCGCAGTGACAATCAGTATCAGATTGAGTTTAAGAATGTTTCCTTCCGTTACCCGGGAAGGGAGGACTGGGCGCTTAAAGATTTCTCCTTAAAACTGACGGTCGGTGAGAAATTGGCGATCGTGGGCATGAACGGCTCCGGCAAGACTACCATGATCAAGCTGCTGTGCAGACTCTATGACCCGCAGGAGGGGGAGATTCTGCTAAACGGTGTGGATATCAGGAAGTTTAAGCAGGCGGACTATTTGAGTCTGTTCTCAGTGGTTTTCCAGGACTATGTACTCTTTCCGTTCCAACTGGGAGAGAATGTAGCTATTAATCGGGAGTACGAGGCCAATAAAGTAGGTACTTGTCTGGAGGATGTGGGTTTAAGGGATCGTTTGGCAGATATGGAGAATGGTATTCAAACTTATCTCTATAAGGATTATGACGATAACGGCGTGGAGGTGTCCGGCGGAGAAGCTCAGAAAATTGCCATTGCCAGAGCTGTCTATAAGGATGCGCCGTTCATCTTACTGGATGAACCTACAGCGGCGCTTGATCCCAAGGCGGAGTATGAGATCTATACTAATTTTGACAAGATAACGGGTGACAAGACTGCAATCTATATTTCCCACAGACTGTCCTCCTGTCGGTTCTGTGAAAAGATTGCCGTCTTTCATGAGGGGCGGCTGATACAGACCGGCACTCACGAAGAACTTTTAAAGGACCGAGACGGAAAATACTACGAGATGTGGAATGCACAGGCAAAGTATTACAAGGAACAAGGAATTGCCATAGAGGGTGCAGTGTGAACGTGAGGATTTATTCCTCACGTTCACATACGTTAACCTTAATAATAAAAGGTATTTTGTCCTGTTCTATTCCCCACGCATCCGTATATTTGAGAGAAACATTGAATACCTTGCAAAAGCCTCTGAGATCTATGTAACCTGTCAGGGACGTTTGGCCGACCTGTTCGGTGTAAGGACTCTGGTAGTCAAAGTGTAACACCTCATACGGAGCGGGTTCCCAGTCATCATCCCAATTGATGTTGATATCCATTTCTGCGTCTGCAAGTCCATCGTTAATATCCTCTTCTGTAGCATTCACCGGAACAGCGATGGAATCTACATAATATGATACATTCTCATTAGTGATTTCATAAGTTCTCATCAGATACCTCCTATCGCGGCAGTTTCTTTAATAGACAATAAACTATAAAATTAATTATATCATTGCGATTACCTTAATACAAGTGTCAATATAGTGAGAAGGTAGAACACTTTTTTCTGTATTTTATATAATAATACATAAGAAAATAGTGCCGGTAAAAGGAGAACTTCACGCTTATGGCTATCGGTTATTTGAGAATACAGACCAGAGTCGCCAACAATGCGATTCCTCTTGAGAACGTGCAAGTGAGGATTCTGGATGACCAGGGACGCAGAATGTATGACCTGACGACGGATGAAAGTGGAGAGACACCGATCATTTCGCTGGAAACAGTAGATGCGGGCTTATCGTTGGATCCGGATTATTCCGGAAACCCCTATGTGAGTTACAATGTTCTTGCGCAGGCATCGGGATTTCGGTCTCTCTCTGTAGAGGGTATTCCCATATATGATGGGGAGACTGCTATCCTTCCAATGACGCTGATACCGATGCAGGAGTTACAGCGCGATAGTGAAGCGACGAGAATTACGATTGAGAAACCGGCAGCCGGCAGAACAGAGCAACAGCTTCAACAGGGTCCAGATCCTGATCTGCAGTCTCGTGTATTGCGGCAGCCGGTGATTCCCAATACGGTAACGGTGCATCTGGGAAGTCCGTCTTCCGGTGCATCAAATGTACAGGTTTCCTTTACTGATTATATCAAAAATGTGGCAAGCAGCGAGATCTATCCTACTTGGCCGGACGCATCTTTACGGGCGAATATTTATGTCATCATCACATTTGTATTAAACCGTATATTTACGGAATGGTACAGGGCCCAGGGATACAATTTTGATATTACGAACAGCACGGCTTACGATCAGGCATTTGTATATGGAAGGCCGATTTATGAGTCAATCAACACGGTTGTGGATCAGATCTTTAATGAGTATGTGACCAGGCAGGGTCAGTATGCCCCTTATTTTACTTCCTTCTGTAACGGAACGACCGTCACGTGTGCAGGTCTGTCCCAGTGGGGTACGGTCACTTTGGCGCAGCAGGGGTATTCGCCATTGCAGATTCTGCGGTCCTATTATCCGAACGATGTCGTGATTGCGCAGGCACAGGCGACTACCGATATTTTGTCTTCTTATCCCGGAACGCCGTTAAGACTGGGCAGTGCGGGGCTGGACGTACAGACCATTCAGACCTATCTTAACAGGATCAGGAGAAATTATCCTGCCATTCCCCAGGTTACCGATGTATCAGGCGTATTTGGAAACAGCACGGACGTGGCGGTAAGAAAATTCCAGAATATATTCAATCTGACATCGGACGGTATCGTCGGAAAGGCTACATGGTATAAGATTTCTCAGATTTATACAGCGGTGACCAGATTGGCTGAACTTGACAGCGAGGGAACCAATCTCGGCATCGGAACGGTTCCGCCGAGCACAGTTCTTCGTCAGGGTTCCAGGGGAAATGATGTGTTGACGCTGCAGTATATTCTGAATGTAATTGCACAGTTTTATCCGAACATTCCAAGTGTAATTCAAGACGGAATATTTGGAAGCGGAACAAATCAGGCCGTGGTATCATTCCAACAAACGATGCAGCTTACTCCGGACGGTATAGTAGGACCTGCTACATGGCAGGCTCTTTACGATGTGGTTCTGGGTATTCAGGAAAGTGTACCGTCTCCGACACCTGATACCGGATCTTTTGAATATACGGTCCGCTCCGGGGATACGCTTTGGGTGCTTGCCCAGAGATACGGAACCACGGTGGATGCGATCAAGAGCCTGAACGGACTGACAAGTAATATCTTAAACATCGGGCAGGTTCTGAAAATTCCGACTCCTACGGATTACAATTATTTTGAGTATACGGTTCGCTCCGGGGATACACTTTGGGTGCTTGCCCAGAGGTACGGCACTACGGTAGCTGCGATCAAGAGCTTAAACGGATTGACGAGTGATCTGTTAAGCATCGGGCAGGTGCTTTTGATTCCGAGAGGTTGAACCGGATAACCGTAAAGTGAATGGGATATGACGGAGCACAGTGCGGCTATTGTATTAATAAAAGGATGCTTGATTTATCAAGTATCCTTTTTTATAATCATATCAGTAATTAAATATGCAGTGGAGGTAATAGGATCATGGAATGGGGAACGATTTCAGCGGCATCTATCATAGGTATATTGTTCTCATTGATAGTTTCAATAGGGCTTCCGATTACGCTGGGCATTATCGTGTACAAGAAGATACACGCCAAGATATCTGCCTGCTTTATCGGCGCAGGAATATTCGTAGTGTTTGCGTTAATATTAGAACAAATCATGCATGCAATCGTGTTGGCGATTAATCCTGCCTTTCAGAATTATATGATTCTGTTCGGTCTGTATGCCGCTCTGGCTGCGGCGCTGTTCGAAGAGACCGGGCGACTTGTTGCCATGAAATTTTTTATGAAGAAGAGTCTCGATAAAGGCGATGCGCTGATGTACGGTGTGGGGCATGGCGGCGTGGAGGCAATCCTCCTTGTAGGGCTTACCTATGTCAATAACCTTATTATTTCCATTATGATCAATACCGGCGGCATACAATTGGCCATGTCGCAGATGGAGCCTGCACTTCAGGAAGCGACCTATCAGCAGCTGCAGGCACTCTGGCAGACTCCCGCATATCATTTCTACATGGCGGGCGTGGAGAGATTGTCGGCAATCGTATTACAGATTTGTCTTTCCGTGCTGGTATATAAATGTGTGAAGACGGGACAGAAGAAATTCCTTGCAGGGGCTTTCCTGTTGCATTTCATAGTGGATTTCGTGACGGTTATAACGGCGGGATTTGGTTTGCCGATATGGGCGGTAGAGATTGAGGTCGTTGTAATCGTGGTGATTGTTGTGTGGGGCGTTGCGAGGATATATCGAAAGGATTGATAATTAAATATTCGAACAGCGCAGAGGAGAGTATATGGAGAGCGCAGATAGTAATCAGGTTATCGAAAATACAGCCGCCATGCAGAATCTGCAGGACTACGAAAAAGTAGCGATGCATGTGTCTAAGGTCAGTATTGCAGCTAACTTCATACTTACGATATTTAAACTGCTGGCAGGAGTGATCGCTCATTCGGGAGCAATGGTATCGGATGCGATCCACTCGGCATCGGATGTGTTCAGCACGATCGTCGTGATCATCGGCATCAGAATATCGAGCAAAGCGTCTGACAAAGATCACCCCTACGGGCATGAGCGCTTGGAGTGTGTGGCGTCGATTGTTCTTGCGACGGTACTGGCAGTCACCGGATTGGGAATCGGATACTCCGCCGTAAGCAAGATTGTGGGCGGGGATTATTCGCAGCTTGCCGTGCCGGGGATGCTGGCGCTTGTGGCGGCAATCGTGTCTATTCTGGTTAAAGAAAGTATGTTTCATTATACGAGAATCTATGCGAAGCGGATTGATTCGGGAGCGCTCATGGCGGATGCGTGGCATCATCGTTCCGACGCTTTGTCTTCCGTCGGCGCTTTGATTGGTATCGCAGGTGCCAGAATAGGGTTTCCGATTTTAGATCCTATCGCCAGCCTTGTAATATGCGTTTTCATTGAAAAAGCGGCTTATGATATTTTCATGGACGCAGTAGACAAGATGGTGGATAAGGCGTGTGACGAGGAGGTTGAGCTGCGGCTTAGAGAGTGTGCTCTCGCGCAGGAAGGTGTGTTGGGGGTCGATCTGTTACATACCCGTGTCTTTGCCAACAAGATTTATGTGGATATCGAGATTCGTGTGGACGGCAACAAAAAACTCTGGGAATCGCACGGCATAGCTGAGCATGTTCACGACGCTATCGAGCAGACTTTTCCCAAGGTGAAACATATCATGGTACATGTGAATCCGGCGTAGGGTTGATTGGGATGTCGAAAATTCTCCAATCAAATTATTGTAAATAAAGTTGTTTGAAGATATAATAAACCGCAGAGGAAAAAATGAGAAAAGACGAAAGAGAGAACAATTGCGAAATGAAAAGAAATAGTATGGCACGTGGAAAAAGAGCGGCGGCTGCAGTTTTGACTGTGGTAATTACCTTGGCGTTGACGCTGGGAGGAGCGTTCTTCGGGAAAGATAATACATTGTATGTCAAGGCGGATGGACGTCCCGTGTCGATCAGTTCCTGTACGATTTCGGGGTCGAATGTGGTGTGTCAGCTCACTGCAGGCAGCGTTCCGTCGAGTGATGATGGCAAGTATTATATCTACGCAGATGAGGTATATCAGGACGGAACCGCGGGGAAAATTGTGGCGACAGTCGAGGCAGGAACTTCTGTAACAGCATCTTTTCCGCTCAATTATAACAGTGCGGACTCCAATCTGAGCCGTAAATTTCTGGTTGCCGTAAAGCGCAGCGGACAGATGATGCAGGTCAGTAACGAGCATTATATCACGAATCCGGAAGCCATTGCGGCACACACGTCACCGCGCAGGGATACGGGTATCAAGGGCATTCTGCCCGATTTGACCAGATGCTCCAACGGAGAACTGCAGGATCTTGGTATCCAGCAGATCGTATACAATATCGACATGGATGAAATCTGTGTAGATGCGTCGGTCGGCGGAGCAATCCCTTTTAACTATAACGGACAGACATACTACTTTAACGGCGGAAGGATCAATTCTTTTGATTCCATGATTAAGACGTTTAACAGCTACGGAATGCAGGTGACTCTGGTACTGCTTAACGGCGGGCAGAGTCCGTACGCGCAGGATCTGGTGCATCCGTCGGCTCGGGGAGGCGACTGCCCGGGATATGCGCTGAATGTGGCGGATGCCGCAGGCGCTAACCATCTGAAAGCAGTCGGAGCATTTCTGGCACAGAGATATTCAGGTCAGACAGGCTGCGGGCAGGTGGACAACTGGATTGTCGGCAACGAAGTAAATGCGCGGACATCATGGTGGTATACCAACTCCACGTCGTTGGATTTCAATGTCAATATTTATGCAAAGGCATTTCGCATTATCTATAATGAGATGAAAAGCCAGAATGCCAACGTGCGGATTTATAATTCTATCGATCAGGAATGGAACAGAAAGTCGAATCCCGGAAGTTTTCTCGCAAAGGCTTATCTTGATCAGTTTAACTACTATATGATCAGAGAAGGCAACATAGACTGGGGACTTTCCTTCCATCCGTATAACTCTCCGCTGTATGATCCTTACGCATGGAACGGTCCGGCGGTATGGGTGGGAAGCGGAATTACCACGCCGTATATTACGATGCAGAATCTTGATATCCTGATCAATTACATGCACCAGTCGCAGTTCCTTAGTCCGAGCGGTCAAGTCAGAAGCATTTCCATCGCGGAGATCGGATATACTTCCAGTTTCGGCAATGAAAAGCAGGAGGCTTCGATCGCATACGGATATCTGAAGGCGGCTTCCCTTCCGGATGTGGATGCGTTCATGCTCTTCAGACAGACCGATGACGCTCATGAGATGGAGAGTCATCTGGCAATGGGACTGTACGATTTGAACGGCAACAAGAAACCGGCTTACAACATTTACAAGAATCTCGGCACCGCCAATGAAGGCGTGGCAAAGGCGCGTGCTTCGGAAATCATCGGAATGGATATTGACCAGATGATCAGTCAGAACATCGTCTGGACGAGGGGCGGAACCGGAGTAGTACAATAAGCAGCGCAAATTAAACAGAGTCAGAGAGAATGCGGCACAGGCATCATGGTTACATGAGTGCGTGTGCCGTTTGTGACTTATAGCGGTCAAGACAAATAAATGATAAAAGTGTCTCTAATTCGTTTGTTGGTAAATATAACTTGACACACAATTAAATAAATGTTTAAATGTTCATATAATATAAAATGCAAGACGTAGGAGATGAAACACATTATGACAAGAAAACAGAAGAAAGTATTGATCCGCATTATCATATCCGCTGTTTTGGTGCTGGTATTCAGCCTGATTCCGGTGGAGAATCCGTATATCAGATTGGCATTGTTCATGGTACCGTATCTTATCATAGGGTATGATATTTTGAAAAAAGCAATCCTGGGCATTGTGCACGGAGAAGTGTTTGATGAGAACTTCCTGATGTCTGTGGCGACCGTAGGGGCCATTGCTTTGGGAGAATATGTTGAAGGCACAGCAGTTATGCTGTTTTACCAGATTGGAGAGCTTTTCCAGAGTTATGCGGTGGGTAAGAGCCGTAAGAATATTACGGAGTTGATGGATATCCGCCCTGATTATGCCAACGTGGAGCAGGACGGAGAATTGGTGCAGGTAGACCCTGATGAGGTTGCGGTGGGATCCGTTATCACAGTGCAGCCGGGTGAGAAAGTGCCCATTGACGGTGTGATTGTGAACGGTACATCCTCCTTGAATACAAGTGCACTGACCGGAGAAAGCGTGCCCAGAGAGGCGACGGAAGGCGATGAGGTGATCAGCGGCTGCGTCAATATGTCCGGTGTGCTCCGCATACGAACAACCAAAGAGTTTGGGGAATCAACGGTATCGAAGATTCTTGATCTGGTGGAAAATTCCAGCATGAAGAAATCCAGGTCCGAGAACTTTATTACAAGATTTGCAAGATACTATACGCCGGCTGTCTGCATCGGTGCGCTTGTATTAGCTATTCTGCCTCCTGTGATTAATCTGATGATGGGGAATCCCGGCAACTGGTCACAGTGGCTGATCAGGGCATTGACTACACTGGTCATTAGCTGCCCCTGCGCACTTGTCATCTCCATTCCGCTCAGTTTCTTCGGAGGCATCGGCGGAGCCTCCGCGAAAGGAATTCTGGTGAAAGGATCGAATTATCTGGAGGCTTTGGCACAGACTTCATATGTGGTCTGCGATAAGACCGGAACCCTCACCAAAGGTGTGTTCGAGGTGACACATATTGAGCCTACAGAGGGGATTTCTGAGGAGAAATTGCTGGAGACGGCGGCATATGTTGAGAACTATTCCAACCACCCGATCAGCAAGAGTCTGAAGGAGGCTTACGGCAAGATGATTGATCCCTCAAGAATCAGCGATGTGGAGGAGATCAGCGGTCATGGGGTCAAGGCATCTGTGGACGGCAGGAAAGCGGCAGTTGGAAATGTCAAACTGATGAAGCAGTTGAATATCTCATATCGGACGCCGCAGAAAGTTGGTACGGAAGTACATGTAGTAATTGACGGTGCATACGCCGGATATATTCTGATTTCCGATGTGGTAAAGCCCAACGCCAAGAGCGCGGTCGCAGAGATGAAAGCGGCGGGTGTAAAACAAGTAGTTATGTTAACCGGAGATACAAAGAACGTAGCCGAGGCGGTAGCGGAAGAACTCGGCGTGGATGTGGTCAAGAGCGAACTTTTACCTGCTGATAAAGTGACTGAGGTGGAGACACTGCTCGAGGTCAAAGGTAAGAAAGAAAAACTGGCGTTTGTGGGAGACGGCATCAACGATGCACCGGTTCTTTCCAGAGCGGATTTGGGTATTGCCATGGGTGCTCTGGGCGCAGATGCGGCAATCGAGGCGGCGGATATTGTTCTGATGGACGATAACCCAGAGAAGATTGCGACGGCAATCGGAATTTCCAGAAAGACGCTTAGCATCGTGCATCAGAATATCGCCTTTGCACTGGCGGTCAAATTCTCCTGTCTGGCGCTGGGCGCGGTAGGTGCGCTCAATATGTGGTGGGCGATTTTTGCGGATGTGGGTGTTATGATCATTGCGGTGCTGAACGCGACAAGGGCGCTGCGGTTCAAGGAAAGGGGCTGACATGGCAATTAAGAAGCTACCCCATGACCATGGGCAGAATATCGATATGATACTGGCGAAATTGCCGAATCAGGATGATTGCGTGCAGGTGGCGGAAGTGTTTAAGCAGATCAGCGACGGCAGCCGTCTGAGGATCTTGTGGCTGCTGTGCCACTGTGAGGAGTGCGTCAGTAATATTGCCGCTGCTATGGATATGAGTGATCCGGCGGTGTCGCATCATCTGAAACTGCTGCGAAAGAGCGGATTGATCGAGAGCAGGCGCGACGGCAAGGAAGTGTACTATAAATTGGCGGATACGGAGCAGGCGCAGCTCGTGCACCATGTCTGCGAGGAGATGTTTCGGATTTCGTGTCCGCTGGAGTAAAATAAAATGAAATTATATCACATATAATAAATATTGATTTTACTTATGATGAAACATGGTTTATAATCATAAAGTAAGAAACAGTGGGCGGGTTTTTTACAACCCGCCTTTTCTTGTGCAACAGCACGTGTAATAAAGGAGGAATTATCATGGTAAAGGCAGTAGTGGGTGCCAACTGGGGAGATGAAGGAAAGGGGAAGATCACGGATATGCTGGCTGAAAAAGCCGACATTATCGTGCGTTTTCAGGGCGGCGCCAACGCGGGACATACAATTGTCAATAACTACGGCAAGTTTGCGCTTCATACATTGCCGTCCGGCGTTTTCTACGATCATACAACAAGCATCATCGGCAACGGTGTGGCGTTAAATATACCGATTCTGTTCAATGAGATCAAATCGATCACGGACAGAAATGTACCGATGCCCAAGATTCTTGTGTCCGACCGATGCCAGATTGTGATGCCGTATCATATATTGTTTGACCAGTATGAGGAGGAGCGGCTTGGCGGCAAGTCCTTCGGTTCCACGAAGTCGGGTATCGCTCCGTTCTATTCCGACAAGTATGCGAAGATCGGTTTTCAGGTGAGTGAGCTTTTTGATGACGAGCTTTTAGAGGAAAAGGTAAAGAGTGTCTGCGAGACCAAGAATGTGCTTCTCGAGCACCTGTATCACAAGCCTTTGATCGATCCGAAAGAATTGCTTGAGACACTGAAAGAATACAGGGAAATGATTGAACCATATGTGTGTGATGTATCTTCTTATCTGGATCAGGCACTGAAAGAGGGCAAGACAGTTCTCTTGGAGGGGCAGCTCGGAACCTTGAAGGATCCCGATCACGGAATCTATCCGATGGTCACATCCTCCTCTACGCTGGCGGCATATGGTGCAATCGGTGCGGGTCTGCCGCCCCATGAGATCAAGGAAATCATCACGGTGTGCAAGGCATACTCCTCGGCTGTAGGCGCGGGTGCGTTTGTCTCCGAGATTTTCGGAGATGAGGCGGATGAGCTTCGCCGCCGCGGCGGTGACGGAGGAGAGTACGGCGCGACCACGGGACGTCCCCGCCGTATGGGATGGTTCGACTGCGTGGCATCCAAATACGGCTGCCGTCTGCAAGGCACCACGGATGTGGCGTTTACCGTGCTGGATGTATTGGGATATCTGGATGAAATTCCCGTCTGCGTAGGATATGAGGTGGACGGAGAAGTGACGACGGATTTCCCTGTCACCTGTAAGCTGGAAAAAGCGAAACCGGTACTGAAAACGCTGCCGGGGTGGAAGTGCGATATCCGCGGCATCAAAAACTATGAAGAACTTCCGGAGAACTGCCGCAAGTATGTGGAGTTTATCGAGGAGCAGATTGGATATCCGGTCACAATGGTCTCCAACGGACCCAGCAGAGACGATATCATCTATCGCAAAAGTCCGCTGAAATAGAGCGATTAAAGTATAATAGCAGTGTATAGAAAAAGTGTAGATCCACAGTGACCTGCACTTTTCTCTTTATATATGGATTTCACAGACTACATGGATTATGAGATGTTTGACAAGCATTGGTGCCGGAAATTGTGTTGCTATTGTCAGCGGGACTACCTTTTTCACAATAATTATGTATAATAGAGTGGGAAGTAAGAATGGCTTGCAGCCGACGAAAGTGGGAGCAGATAACGATGAACAACATGGAATATTATAAGGTATTCTATCATGTGGCTAGGGCGGGAAGTCTGACCGTGGCCTCGAAAGAACTGAATATTTCCCAGCCTGCGGTCAGCCAGTCGATCAAGCAGTTGGAGATGTCGCTCGGCACGAAACTTTTTACCAGGGCATCCAAGGGTGTGCGGATGACGGGAGAGGGCGAGTTGCTCTACCACTATGTCGCGAAGGGGTATGAGCAGATTAAGCTGGGAGAACAGAAGCTGGAGCAGATGCTGAATATGGAACTGGGCGAGATTCATATCGGGGCCAGCGATATGACCCTACAATTTTATCTGCTGCCGTATCTGGAACAGTTTCATGAGAAGTATCCGCACATCAAGGTGGTGGTGAGCAACGCGCCCACGCCGGAGACGTTGGATAATCTGAGTGACAATAAGATAGATTTCGGAGTGGTCAGCACACCGTTTGACAGTAAGAGCGGTCTGGAAACAGTGAAAGTGCGGGAGATCGAAGACGTATTTGTGGCGGGCAGAAAGTTCATCCAGTATAAAAACCGAATGCTTGATCTGCAGGAATTGCAGAAAATGCCAATTATTTTTCTGGAGGGCGCCACCAGCACAAGGAGCTACATGGATTCTTTTCTGCGGAAAAATCATGTGGTGATCCAGCCGGAATTTGAGCTTGCAACCAGCGATATGATCGTGCAGTTTGCTCTGCGCAATCTGGGCGTGGGCTGTGTGATCAGAGATTTTGCCAAAGAGTATCTGGAGGACGGAAGGTTGTTCGAGCTACGGTTTAACATGATTATCCCGAAACGCCACTTCTGTGTAGTGACCAATTCCAGGAACCCGCTGTCGGCGGCGGCGAGGCATATGCTGGAGCTATTGTATTGATGTTTTGCGAAGTTATGTAAACAA
The DNA here is from genome assembly GCA_022510625.1 of Lachnospiraceae bacterium. Lineage (GTDB taxonomy): Bacteria > Bacillota > Clostridia > Lachnospirales > Lachnospiraceae > UBA3282. Next base: position 11,288 of record JAFLTD010000011.1, on the reverse strand, counting down.
AACGGAGTGTCGAATATAGAGTTATGTAAACTTGATACCGGATATTGAATTGAAAGTTATGTAAACTCAATGAGAGGATGTTATGAAATGATTACAACGATTATATTTGATATAGGCAACGTGCTTGCCGATTTTACTTGGAGAGAGCACTATGAAAGCTTCGGATATGATGATGCGATGGTGGAACGCATTGCGAGAGCGACGGTCGGTAATCCGGCGTGGAACGAATATGACAGAGGTGCCATGAAATTGGAGGATGTCATACAGGCATTCGTTGACGCGGACCTCGAAATCGAGCAGGATATCCGGAAGGTCTTGCACAATGTAAAGACGATGGTAAGACGCAACGACTATGCGATTCCGTGGATTCAGGATTTAAAGAGCAGGGGATACCGCATTTTATATCTGTCCAATTTCTCGGAAAAGGCGGAGACGGAATGTGCCTATGCACTCGATTTTATTCCGTATCTCGACGGCGGAATCCTGTCATATCAGGAGAAAGTTGTCAAACCGATGCCGGAGATATACGAACTGCTGATCAAACGCTACAATTTGGTGCCGGAGGAGTGCGTGTTTCTGGACGACACGCCCGCGAATCTGGCCGGGGCGGAGAAGTTCGGCATCCACACGATCCTTTTTCGGAATCAGAAACAGGCGATAGATGAGCTGCGGAAACTGGGAGTGGATGCGTAAGGTAGGCGGAAATTGTTCTTCGATACAGAGAGGAGAAAGCATAGTTGTATGCGACAGTGTATTAAGGAGTGAATATGCATGAGTGGTGAGATTATCTTTACTGAAACCATGACCGGAGAAGAATACAATGAATTGCGTCTGAGTGTAGAGTGGAAGCCAATCACAGAAGGACAGGCAAGGAGAGGTCTGGAACATACCACTTTTCTTTCGGTGGCGCGAGATGACGGCAAGATTGTTGCCATGGGCAGAATGTTATTTGATTTTGGATATACCGCTTATCTCGGGGATGTGATTGTGCGTCCCGAATATCAAGGGCAGGGAATCGGTAAGAAGATTGTGGAAGAATTAATTGATAAGACAATGGAAGCGGCTCACGAAGGCGAACGCATAATGTTCATCCTGGGAGCAGCCAAGGATAAAGAAGGGTTTTATGAGAAGTTGGGTTTTCAAAGACGCCCTAATGAGTTCTCAGGCGATGGGATGAGCATGTGGAGGACGAGGGAACAAAAGTAAAAACTGATGCAGCTAAAGTAGAGTGGAATGGAAAATAAGCCATGAATAATAAACAAATATACGAAACAGCCAAGAAGCAATCAGCGATTGATTTGAATTGCCATATAGATGATTTCGACAAGGATCACAATGTTATTGTTGCTTCCAAGAGCTCGCCTGATGCGCGAAGATATCTGGAGCTTCCGCTTGCGTGCGATCTGGTGTCATACGGCAATAATATTGTGGCATCGATCGATCTTAAATATGAGAAAATTGTGAGAGATTACATAGATAAATATAGTATTGAGCACTGCTTTGAAACGCCGAATATGCATGTAATCAACGACGCGTTTTCAAAGGATGGGTTAAGAGTATGCTTTATGGCAGAGTATTTCCTGCCCGATACGGATATTTTGACGGCTTTACCGTGTCCATATGAAACGCGAGTGCTTACACAGGAGAATTTTACCGATTTGTATCAGGAAAAGTGGTCAAATGCCCTCTGTGAAAAAAGGAAAGAACTGGATGTGTTGGGAGTAGGAGCCTATGACGGTGAAAAGTTAATCGGATTGGCAGCCTGCTCGGCCGACTGTGATACCATGTGGCAGATCGGTGTGGACGTGCTGCCGGGGTACAGAAGGCAGGGAATCGCATCAGCGCTCACAAGCCGATTGGCTCTGGAAATCTTAAAAAGAGATAAGGTGCCGTTTTACTGCTGCGCGTGGTCTAACGTGAAATCCGTTCGCAACGCGATTAAAAGCGGATTCAAGCCCGCTTGGGTGGAGATGACCGTGAAAAGTAACGAGTTTATAGATGAGATGAATCGGTGAATCGGGGAATTTCAAATGAACGATCAGTTATTGGCTATATTATCTGAAAATTCCCGATACAAGGAGGCTTACTACGGTTTTCTTGAAATACATAAGAAAAATCGCGGCGGCACTCCGATTGGTTTTATTATATTCTGTGATATGAGAGCGGTAAAGGAACAGATGCAGCTAAAGAGAATTGCCATAATTGATAAGGGTAAAGGTTATGGTAAAGAAGCCTTGCTTCTCGCACAGAGGTTAGCGTTTGAGGTGTTTGACACGAAAAATCTCTATCTCGGTACAAAAGAAACCAATCTGCGTGCACAGTCGATTTATAAAGCAATAGGGTTTATTCCGGATATGCCTGATCCCTGTACGCGGTTTCATATCAATAATATAAAAAACGTATGTGATGAAGGGGTTCAGGAGGTACAAATTAGTGCTCAGAATTAAAATTGTTCTATTACTTTCATGTGTTGTTATGTTAACCGCATGTGGGGACAAGGCTGATTTACCGGAATATGCAGAATTGGTGCAATTGGAGGAAGATTCCACTGAAAAAGATAGCGACAATAGCGAAGTTGAATCGGTGGGAGATGACAGTACGGGAAACTCAAGTGAGACAGAACAAGAAGATGATAAAGCAGAAGATATGACTGATACAGCACAGCCGGACAATACATCAGAAAAGACAGATGAAACATCACAGACAGATAATTCGGCAGAGAATTCATCTGAAGCAACAGAATCGGACGATTCAGACGAACCCGATACAATCTATTTAAAGCCTTGTAATACTTATCAGGATATCTTGGATAATGCTTATACAGTGATCACTAATCGGGGAGCAAATCTTGTTGAAGCCGATGATATATTTACCTCTGTAGGAATCTGGGAAGCCGGTATAGGTCGCAGTACAGACGAATCTTTAGCTAGTATCGGATATACTTTTTATGATGTAGATGGCAACGGAATTGAAGAACTGATTATCATGGACACGAACAAAGAAAGCGACAGATGGGATAACAGAATTCTTACAATGTATTCACTTCTTGATGGCAAGCCTGTCCTAGTCATAGACGGATGGGCGAGGAACAGATACTATCTGCTAAATGACGGTACTTTTTATTACGAAGGTTCGGGTGGTGCGGCATATACCACATTTGCAACCTATCGTATGGTCGAGGACGGAATCAGCATTGAGGCAATAGATTACTATTTTTCGGATTACCGGGATGATTCATTTAAAGAATATTGGCTTGCAGAAGGGAACTGGGGCTGGTTTCACAACACGACAGGCGAGTATAAGATAGACGAGAGTGAGTGGATGGAATTTGAGAATGGGGACGTGCCGTGGGAGATGATGGAGGATTATCTGGCGCAAGTGAAACAGCTGGATTTAACGTTTTTTGAAACGATGCGACCATGATGGTACTCAGTTTGGGTGGGTTTGCGCTGAAACGCTCCGGTCAATTCAAGTATTGATCCCCATATTTTTCTTGACTAAAAAAATAATCGAGGTATATACTATGTATAAACAAGGAGGCGATAGTATGATTGCTCAGGTAAAATCATGGGGTAACAGTCAGGGAATCAGATTGTCAAAAGAATTACTTGCGTTGGCAGGGATTCAGAATAATGACTTTCTTAATATTGAATTGGTTGACGGGAATATAATACTTAAAAAAGCTAAGCAGCAACATCGTACTTTAGAAGAACGCGCCAAGGAATACGGAGGAAAACTCGGTCCGTATGAAGAATTTGATTGGGGTGAACCCGTGGGACGGGAAAGGTGGTAAAACATGGCAATTGAGCAGGGAGATATCCTGGCTGTTGAAAATATGAAAGAGAAATTTCTCGTTGTCAGTAAGAATTTTTTCAATTCCACGGAGCAGGCTGTCCTGTGTCCGATTGTGCAAGATACATTCCTTGATCCTTTGCATATAGAGGTAGAAGCAGATGATGTATGCGGTATTGTAATGTGTGAGCAGATGAGATTGTTAGATTTGCGTTATAGAAGTTATAAAAAGATTGGACAAATCCATTATCCTGAGATCATAAATATCACTGATGCCATTCAAAGTATTTTTGATTATTAGAAATGTGCTTAAAAAATCCATATAATTTAGAGGATACTAATATTCAGTGGAGGGTTAATAATGAGTGAAGTATTGAATGCGATCGCAAAGAGAAGTTCTACTCGCGGTTACACGGAGAAGAAACTTACCACAGAGGAAGTGGAACAGTTGGTTTTAGCCGGTTTACAGGCGCCGACAGCCGCCAACAAACAGGAAATCCACATTACGGTAGTGGACGGTGACAATCCCATTCTTGGGGAACTGGAAGAAGTGAAAAACGAGTGCATGCAGCTCACGAATCCGCAGAATAATTTCTATTGCGGGGCGCCGACGGTGTTTATTTTGAGCGCGGATGCATCATTTTACTGGAGCAAGGTGGATGCGGGTATTGCCGTGGAGAACATTGCCATTGCGGCGGAAGCTATGGGACTCGGAAGTTTGATAATAGGCTGTATCAAGGACCCGCTTTACGGGGATAAGAAAGAGTACTTTGCAAAAGCCCTGAGGTTCCCGGAGGGCTATGAATTTCAGGTGGCAATCGCCCTCGGACACAAGGCAGTGAGCAAAGAACAGCATGAGTTTGAGGTGGACAGACAGGTGACTTATCTGTAGGAGAGAAACTAAAACTGTTATAGGGGCAGGAAAATATCCCGCCCCATTTTTTATGAGGTTCTCTTGCAGTCTAATATGCATAGCACACAAACTATACCATAACGGAAGAGTTTTGCATAAACGGTATATTCTTCGAAATATGTAGATGATCGAGCACGGAATGAGAAGGTACCTTGTTAAGTGTCGAATTTAATGGTATAATATCGAAAGAATCTGTATAAAGGAAATGAAGGAGGATGTCGGAATATGAAGACCAGAAAAGTCAGTATTGCAGTGCAGTTTTTCTTGATAATTCTTGGTGCGGCGCTTGTGGTTGCGCTGATCGTGGGGATTATCTCTTATCTGACAATGTCATCTTTCCTGCAGAGTAAGAATAAGAATGATGTGATGGAAATTGCTGTCATGGGTGCAGCAAATGTGGATGGGGAGACCTTTGCCAGAGCGGTGGAGGGTGACGAGGAAGCGCTCTTGACGGTCAAAGATTGTTTGAGCTTTTTCTTGGAAGGAGAATCCGTAGCCTATATCTATACGCTGATGCCGGATGGAGCCAACGGTTTTCAGTTTGTCGTCGATACGGATCCGGAGGAACCGGGAGAATACGGTGAAGATTATGAAGTAGACGATGCCATGTTTGAGGCGATGCAAGGACATGTATCGGTGACGGATCAGCCGATTGTCGATGAGTGGGGTACGTTCTACAGCGGCTATGCTCCGATTTCCTACAATGGACAGGTGTTGGGAATGGTGGCTGTGGATTACGAAGCTTTGTCTATACAGAATGCGTTGAACAGTCTAGTGAGCAATCTTGTGAAAGCGGTGATTGTCGGCGTTCTGTTTGCGGTTCTGGTAGCGCTTGTCATGGCGATTAAGATGAGGCGCAATTTTAACAAAGTCAATGATAAGATCATGGAGGTTGCATCCGACGACGGCGATCTGACTAAGGTCTTGGATATCAATTCCGGTGACGAGTTGGAAGTTATCGGCAACAACTTGAATAAGCTCCTTACGAAAACCGGAAATACGGTCAGGGAGATCAAGAGCGGTTCCGACAATATCGGGTCGAAAATGGGAGATATCAACACCCATGTTTCGGGTTCCGTCTCAAGGATTACCGATATTAATGACGCAGTGAATTCCATCGTGGCATCTTCCGAGGAAATATCCGCATCCATTGCGACTGCCGGTGAACGGGTGGATTTTGTGTACGGTGATATCAAGAACTTAGTTGATATTGTTACAAGCAACACTGCTTCTCTGCGGGAGATCAACATTTCTTCCAAAGAGCTCAATGATACGGCCAAAACCTCATCCGCTCAGGTATATGACAACGCGGAGGCTATGTCACAGAGTCTGCGACAGGAAAAGGAAAAGGCAGATGCCGTTTTGCGGATCAAGGAATTGTCCGATGCAATTTTGAGAATTTCCAACCAGACGAACCTATTGGCACTAAACGCTTCCATAGAAGCTGCCAGGGCCGGGGAAGCGGGCAAAGGTTTTGCTGTCGTGGCAACGGAGATCGGTGAACTGGCCAACAGCACCAATGACGCCGCGAATGAAATTCAGAAGATGAGCAATGATGTGGTGGAGGCGATACAGGGACTTAACAGTCTGGCTGACCGGATGCTTCAGGTACTGCGCGAAGAGGTTACGGCGGATTATGCAAAGTTTGATGATATTTCTCTTAACTTTACGGAACAGTCGAACAATATTCAGGGTTCCATGGAACAGCTGCAGCAGAAAACAGAGCAGTATGCAAAATCACTGGAAGAAATTAAGGATGCGATATTGGCTGTTAGTGCAGCATCTGAAGAAAACAGCGATGAGATCATCAATGTATCCACAGTATTGTCTTCAATGGATGCGGATATGAAGAATATCGGTATGTCCACAGAGGAGACATTTGCCGCTATCTCCGATATGAACAATCATTTAAACGGTTATCGTGTTTGACGGTTGTCAAATAGAGCATATAAATAAGCATTTTGGAGGATAACTTATGAACATCAGCAAAACAGTAGACGGAACTTCCTTAAGCATAGCGCTTGAGGGACGACTGGATACCACGACGGCACCGCAGCTGGATGAGGAGCTTAAAAACAGCATTGGCGACTGTACAACGTTAGTGATAGATTTTAAAGAGCTGGAGTACCTTTCTTCGGCCGGACTGCGAATTCTACTGTCGACACAAAAAGTGATGAATAAACAGGGGAAAATGATAATCCGCAATGTAAATGAGACAATCATGGAGGTCTTTGAAATGACAGGATTTGTGGATATTCTGACAATTGAGTGAGGCATAGTGCATTAGATTAGATAGTTTTGTGTATAGAGAAAATATGTAGGAGAATTCCGGATGAAAGAACTGACGATTGATGCTACTGTTGACAATATAACCCGTGTCACGGCTTTTGTGGATGAGCAGCTTGAGGAACTGGGATGTCCCGTGAAAGCGCAGATGCAGATTGATATTGCCATCGACGAACTGTTTGGCAATATTGCGCATTATGCCTATAATCCCGATGTGGGACCTGCAACCGTGCGTGTGGAGGTTGTGAAAGACCCTATGGCTGTTATCATAACCTTTATTGACAACGGTGTGCAGTACGATCCGCTGGCTAAGGCGGACCCTGACACCACGCTTTCTGCGGAAGAAAGGGAGATCGGCGGACTGGGCATCTATATGGTCAAGAAGAGTATGGATGAAATTACATATGAGTATAAGAACGGGCAGAATATTCTTCGTATTAAGAAGCATATTTAAATGCTGTCTGAACTGCAATGTCCGGAAGCTTATTTTGGGCACAAGATGATGTTTTAAATATTAAGAACTGTTTGGCGACAGACGGTTCTTTTTATATATACGGTATATACGGGATGTTACCAAGCTGTTTACATTGAAAGTCGAGACGTTTCTTTATAAAAAGAAGACGCTTTGCTACAATGGAGTCAATAAAACTCGAATCATATAAAGAGCAAAGGAGCACATCTCATGGTTAATTTTGGTGAAAAGATCAAACAGCTTCGGGAAGAAAAAGGAATGACGCAGCAGTCTTTGGCGGATAAGCTCTATGTCACACGCCAGGCAGTCTCCAGATGGGAGCACGGGGCAAGATACCCGGATCTGCTTACCGCGAAGAAGATTGCGCAGGTACTGGATGTGTCGGTTGACGAATTGTTGTCCGGTGAAGAACTGCAGGAAAATCTTGGAAATACGTCCATATCGGAAAAGCCTGCAGAGCACGGAATCCAGATTGTTCTGTACGCGATTGCCACCGTATCCTATCTGACGGTGTGTATTTTTGAGAAGGATATTTTGACAGATATGGTGAAACGTATTGCAGCGGGAAGATTTGGGTATGGCGATTACGTGACTTTAGGCGCTGTCGTATCAAATTTTTTGATTTTTGCAGCGGGATTTGTGGGACTGATTATGTCTGTCCGGCGTAGACTCGGAGCAAAGATAACGGGATGTATTATGGCAGTTCCGTATATAGCGGCTGCTTTTGCGAATATCATGATATTTGCGTGGTCTTATGAGATGGTGTCTGAGGGTTTTAGTGCGGAGAGCGGAGTGATTGGCAGTATATCGGCGGCTGTCATTGGGCTGCTGTATGCGATATATATTTGGCTTTTCTTCTATATAAAGAGGCGCAAATTGCTGTACGGAGGAATTGTGATTATTTGTGTATATCAAGTTGTTCAGCTTGCGGAAAGGATTGCATCGAATGTTTGGCCGGTAGCACTTATCGGCACATCATACCGGGGTCATATTATGCTGATCGTATATTATCTGGGAAGGTTGTCGCTGGTTTTCCTGTTGGGTTACCAGGCTTACATCTGGAATAGAAAAAAGGGGATTGCATATAAGAAATAAGAGGGGATGAACATGAAGCTGTATCATGGAAGTAATATAGGGGGTATTCCAATTTTAGAACCCAAACAAGCGGACCATGAACGTCCATATGTCTATATGACCACCATTGATGTTGTGGCGGCATTTTATCTTTGTAATGCTGTTGAGAGACCTTATTATTGGTTTCCATACGGATTTGACAAGGATAGTGATATACCTATTTATCATGAATTGTATCCTGATGCTTTAAGACAAGTGTCTGAAGGTGTCAGCGGATACATCTATGAGGTAGAGGCGGATGATAGGCAGGTAATACCCTTTAAAAATATTCCTTGTGCAAGATTGGCAACAGAGCCGATTGAAGTGGTCAACAGCATTAGAATTGAGAATGCATACGAATTGTTTTTAGAGTATATGAGACAAGGGAAGATGCGCTTGGGTCGTTTTGAAGATAAAACGGAGCAGCAGTTAGACTGGTGGTATTCCTCGATTGCAGACTACTTGGAAGAAAAGGATATGATTAAGAATCCCGATTGTTCATATGCAGTGTTTGTAAGAAACAAATTTCCTCAGGTGTGGGAGAGGTATATGAGGAAGATTGAAGCTGAATAACGGAAAATCATTATTTTGAGAGGCCAGTAATGAACGATTTAATTGAAAATATCGACAAACCTCATACAACTGTATTGGGCGTAGAATGCATAAAGAGAAATTTATTCATTGAAACAGATGATGTCGTAGAATGGTGCAGAATTAAGATATTAGATGAAAGTACGCACATCGAAAGACAATTGATTTGCAGAATAGGTCAAAATATAATATATAAAACCGGGGATGGTTTCTGGGAGGATTGATATGAACATTCAATATAGAAAGTTGACTAAAGAAGATCTGAATACATTCATAGAAATGAGAATTATACAGTTGCGGGAGGAAGGGGGAAAAGAGGACATTGATATTCGTCCTGCGTTGTATGATTATTACAAGCGGCATATGTCGGATGGAACTTTTGTGTCATGGATTGCCGTTGATGATGATAAAATTATTGGCACAAGTGGAATGTCATTTGTGGAGAAACCGCCGTATTTTAGCTGCCCAAGCGGCAGAATAGGGATTCTGTCGAGTATGTTTACTGATAAAGCCTACAGAAGAAAAGGCATAGCCAAAGAACTGCTTTCCAGAGTGGTGAATGAAGCAAAAGAATATGGATGCGGCTCTGTGCAGATAACGGCTTCTGATATGGGTGTACTGCTATACAGTAATTTTGGATTTATGAAGAATGGAAAATTCATGCAGTATAAGCTATAGCGCTAATTTTCGACATCTTATGACGAAATCTTGGATGAGGTGTTTGACGATGCTTAAGATTGTCCTATTGCACCGAGACAAGTCTTTTTATAACAAAATCATAAAAATTTTTGGGCAAAATCAGAAATTTCGCTTTCAATATTATTATTATGTGGTATAATAGACGTGGCGTGAATTCTTTGTTGCGTAATTGTCTCGAATGATTCTATTACAATACATTAGATTACACATAATACAATCTGGAGGATATGTGGTTATGAAATTGAGTGTAAGTCAGAAAGTCTTGATACTTGCTGTTTTGCCGTTATTGGTACTGGGAATCGCGGTTCTGGTCGTCAGTCATATTAAGGTTACCGATGTTGTGACAGAGACGATTGCGAATGGATTGCGAGGCTCAGCCACATCAATTGTTAAATCCATGGAACAGCTTAACGATGACCCGTACTATATCGGTGAGAATGATGACCTGTACAAAGGTGACTTTGATATTACCAAATTTACAGGGATGGCAGATGAATTGAAGGTAGTTTCCAATACGGATATTACTGTTTTTTATGGAAGAATGCGTTATATGACATCCGTTTTAACTGATAATGGGGAGCGTGCCATAAGAACAGAGGCAGATGATCCGAACGTTATCGAGAATGTGCTGAATAAGGGACAGGATTATTTCAACACGAATGTCACGGTTCGAGGAAACACTTATTTCGGTTATTATGTACCGCTTACCGACCAGACCACGGGACAGGTCGTTGGTATCGTATCTGCCATCATACCGAATAAGGATGCGAAGGCCCAGATTAATGAAATTATGTTCATGATCGCAGGTATAGTCATTGGCATCATTGTTATAAGTGTGATAATCATTCTTATCGTAGTAGGCGGACTGTCCAAGAAACTTCATGCATGTATCGGTGGTCTGAGACAGTTGGCAGAAGGTAAACTCAATTTCTTGTTTGGTGACGAATTGCTTGGCGGTACGGATGAGATCGGTGAAATCTGCAGAACCGTTAAGAAGGTTAGAGAAGAATTGAAGGTTATTGTTGCTGAGATTAAGAGTGTCAGCGATCGTCTGTTAGATGAGGCCAAGACGCTGAGCGTAAAGACTGATGATACAAGTGACCATGTGGATCAGATGGAGAAGGCGATCGGTGAGATCGCAATCGGTGCCACCAATCAGGCTCAGGAGACACAGGATGCATCAGACAATATCCTCACGATGGGTAATATGATTGAAGAGACAGTAGATGAGTTGGGCAGCTTAAATACGAGCGCACAATCCATGAAAGAGCGCGGTGAGGCTGCAATTCAGGCACTTCGAGAACTGCAGGCTACCAATAAGAAAACAAGTTCGTCTATCGATATTATCTATGAGCAGACTAATATGACAAATGAATCTGCACAGAAGATTAAAGAAGCAACCGCGTTGATTACCGATATTGC
>JAFLTD010000109.1 GCA_022510625.1 Lachnospiraceae bacterium | reverse complement strand
GAAGGACGGGGAATGGGCTTTTGGACACGGGTTCGACTCCCGTCTGGTCCACTTTCAGTTACAAATAACAGGGGAGTGTTATACGAAGATGAGCGGAAGTGATTTGGTTGTAGGCGGCTATCGGTTCGGCACGATTGCGGATGCCGAGACAGCAAGGATGGAAGAGAAGAAGATTGCCGCTGTCGAGAAGCATCTCGATTATCGGAAGCCTCAGAATGTATTGCTGGTCTATAATAAAGCGATTGATAACAAAATATTTCTGACACCGGTGGGTATGGCGTATTTGCAGAGAATACAGGAGCAGCTTATAAAGTGTGGTATACAGGAGGAAAAAATCAAACCGATTCCGCTGTATGCTACTTTCAGCAATAAGACGGAAAATAACAGTTCTATCAGGCGCAGCATGGCGTCGAGAGCGCCGAAGGTTGAATTTAAGGGGCGTTTCATGACATCGCTGTGCATCAATGTCCTGTTGGTATTGGCGTTGACGGCAATGATCATTCTGTCGCTCCATACGGATGTACCCAACATTATTAACTACAGGACAGCAATAGTGAATGAGTATTCCGAGTGGGAACAACAGCTGCAGGAGAGAGAACAAGCGGTCCGTCAGGCGGAAAGAAATCTGGAGTAAGCATAAGGCATAAGCGGAAAATTCCGTTTGTGCCTTTCACAATTTGTACATAATTATGTCGTATACTATGAGCGGATATCAGATACAGATACCGGAAAGGTGTGTTTTAATATGGAAAGATTAAAGATCATGGTGGTAGACGATGAGAGCCGTATGCGTAAACTTGTCAGTGACTTCTTGACCAAAAGCAATTATGAGGTGGTGGAGGCGGCAGACGGTGCCGAGGCTATCGATATCTTTTTTGAAAAGAAAGATATTGCCCTGATTATTCTGGATGTGATGATGCCGAAGGTGGATGGATGGCAGGTGTGCAGGGAGATACGGGAATATTCCAAAGTTCCGATCATCATGCTGACTGCAAAATCTGATGAGAGGGACGAGCTGCTGGGATTTGAGCTCGGGGTGGATGAGTATATTTCCAAACCTTTCAGTCCGAAGATTCTGGTGGCGAGGGTCGAGGCTATCTTACGCAGGACCAGTCAGGTCAGCGCCGACGAGGTGCTGGAAGCGGGCGGCATCTCCATCGATAAGTCCGCGCACAGCGTATCCGTGGACGGTGAACATGTGGAGTTAAGTTACAAGGAGTTTGAATTGCTGACCTATTTTATAGAAAATAAGGGAATAGCCCTTTCCAGGGAGAAGATACTGAACAGTGTATGGAATTATGATTATTTCGGCGACGCGAGGACGATTGACACGCATGTGAAGAAGCTGCGAAGCAAGCTGGGTGCGAAGGGTGACCTGATCAAGACCATCTGGGGAATGGGGTATAAATTTGAGGAAGATTGACGGTGCCGGAATAAATAAAATAATTATTAAATAGTATATAAGTGCTTGAATTTAGCGCTGAAAAGTTGTATTTTAGGACTTGACACGACATAAGGAAGGGAGATCGCAATGGTAGGAAAATACAGGAAACTGCATAGAAAGGGAGGAGCCCTTTTGATGGCGGCAGTGTGCATGGGTGCACTGGTGTCAGGCTGCGGTCAGGTGGAAGAGGAAGAAACCATGAGTGAATTGATTCCGGTGCAGGTGCAGTCGCCTGAAGCGGGGTCGCTTACTTTGAAAAATGAATTTGTGGGTACAGTCAGTCCCGAGGAAGCCGTATATGTGATTTCCATGGTCTCCGCGGAAGTGTTGAGCACCAACGTGTCTGTGGGTGATATGGTCAATGCGGGTGATGAGTTATGTAAACTTGATTCCGAAGCTGCAGAACTACAACTTGCCAGTGCACAGATACAGTATGAAAGTGCTGAGGCGGGAGTGAACGCTGCACAGATTGGATATGAGGCGGCACAGTCCCAATATGAGATGGCGCAGTCCCAGTACGAGGGTACGGTTGCGCAGTTGGATGCGCAGATGTGGGGACAGAAGAATCTCCAAATATATCAGCTCCAGGCTCAGGTGGACAATATACAGGCAGGTATCAATGATATATATGAGCAAAAGAAGGATTTAGCCGATCAAAAATCAGATGCTCAGGATGAGAAAGCGAAGCTTGAGAAATACCTGAAAGAATTATCCGACACAATAAGTGCTTTAGAAAAGCAAATGCTTCAGGCACAGGCGGACTTGAATGACGCATTGGCGGATATGACTGCGTTGGACCAGCAGGGCGTGGATGCATATAACAGTCAGGCTGCTGCCGAAGAGAATCCTGTGACTTATCAGGAGGCGAAGGATGCGCTTCAGGACAATATAACGTCTGCGCAAGGTGAGGTCACAGCTCTTCAAAAGAAATTAACTGAGACAACGGCCGCGTTAGCTCAGGTCGAATCGGCGATCGCGTCGATTGACAGCGGAGAGAAGCAGCTTGATGATGCGCTTGAAGATGCCTACAGGGGATTAGAACAGGCGCAGACGATCATGAACATCACGCAGGAACAGATTTATGGTGATACCCAGAAGATAGTGGATGCAAATAAGAAGACGGCAGCACTCAGTCTGGATTCCGCATCGTTAGGTATTGATTCTGCAGAAATTTCGGTGAATAATGCACAGATCGGAGTTGAGGGTGCGAAGCTTGCGATTGACAGCGCAGAGTATCAGTTGGATATGTATACATTGAAAGCGCCTATCAGCGGTGTGATTGAGGCGGTGAATGTCAAGGAACATGATTTTGCAACACCCAGCACGCCGGCATATATTATTTCCAATAAAGATACGATGACGGTAACTTTCTATGTCAGTGAAGGCGTACGCAACACGTTGACAGTAGGACAGCAGGTCAGCGTGGATCGCAACGGTAAACTGTTTGATGCTGCGATCACGGAGATCGGAAGTATGGTCGATCAGACTACGGGATTGTTTGCAATCAAAGCGTGTGTCAGTGCCCCTGACGAGAGTATGCTTACGGGTTGCAGTGTTAAAATTACGGCGGATACATACAGTCAGGGTAACGTGCTCCTGATTCCTTACGATGCGGTGTATTACGACGACAGCCAGCCGTACGTCTATGTGGCGGTAGACGGTGTCGTTGAACGCAGGGATATTGAGACGGGCATTTTTGATGAGAACACGATCACGGTAATGTCCGGACTGACAGTCGAAGATCAGCTGATTACGAGTTGGTCTGCAAACCTGCGGGAGGGTGCTCTCGTATCGATTCAGACGACACAGAATTCCGCGGCAGGGGATGCTGCGGTCAGTGAAGAGTAGGAGGCAGCTAAGGCATGGGTTTGACAAAGTTGGCTATGCGCCGCCCTGTATCGACAGCTCTCGTTGTACTGGCGCTGGTGGTATTCGGTCTGACTTCCATAGCGGGTTTTAAACTGGAGCTGACGCCGGATATGGAATTGCCGATGCTCCTCGTTTATACGATCTATGCCGGTGCAGATCCGGAGAGTGTGGAGGAGCTTGTCACGAAGGAAGTGGAAGCCGCCGGATCGGAACAGAGCGGTGTGACTTCCTATACGTCTCAATCGGCGGAAAATATGTCCATGGTAATGTTCCAATACGAGTACGGGACAGATCTGGATGATGCATATATGGATCTTCGATCGGCACTGGATACGGCGAGAATTTTCATGCCGGAAGACGCCAGTGAACCTATTATTATTGAAATGTCCATAGATCAGATGGAGACGATGGACATTTCGGTGACGGCGGTCGGTGACAGTGATGTACTAAGCTACGTCAACGATACGATGGTTCCTGAACTGGAGACCATATCCGGCGTGGCGGACGTCAGCGTTTCCGGTGGCCGGGAGAATTATATTAAAGTTGAACTTGATTCTCAGGCGATGAAGCAGTACGGTGTGACGATGAACAGTATCGCATCGACGATTGCTGCCATGGATTTTACGATACCGGCGGGAAGTGTCAGCCAGGGTTCACAGGATATTGCCGTTGCCAGCAGCACGGACATATCCGGAGTGGTACAGATTCAGAATATTCCGATTGTTACGGCGCGCGGACAGGTGATTGCGCTCTCAGAACTCGCCACGGTCAGCGAGAGCAAGAGACAGGCATCCAGCATCAGCCGAAGCAACGGTGAGGAAGATATCAGTATTGCCATTACCAAGAAGAAAAGTTACGGCACGGTGGATGTGACCAGATCGGTGGTCAGAGCACTGGACAGGCTGCAGGAGGGTAATGACACTGTTGTGATCGACGTAATCTACAATGCGAGCGATTCCATTATTTCATCTTTGTCTTCGGTGGCGAAAACGCTTGTGCTGGGCATTGTGTTTTCCATGGCGGTTCTCTTCCTCTTTTTCGGCGATCTTCGTGCGAGTCTGATCGTCGGAAGTTCTATGCCGATTGCGTTGTTCGCGACGATGATCGGTATGAATATGCTGGGATTTACTTTTAACGTTGTCACCATGGGAGCACTGGTCATAGCGATCGGTATGATGGTTGACAGCTCTATTGTCGTGCTCGAGAGCTGTTTCAGATTGAAAGATGAGACGGACGATTATCATGAGGCGGCACTGGAGGGAAGCGGTTTCGTGACGGCCTCCATCATTGCCTCGACAATGACCACGGTTGTAGTGTATTTCCCGCTTGCCACGATGCATGGATTGTCCGGGCAGTTATTCTCGGAGCTCGGTTTGACGATCATTATGGCGATGACTACTTCGCTGATTGCGGCTATGACGATCATTCCGCTGCTTTTTGCGAAGTTTAAACCGAAGGAAAAGAAAGAGCTTCCGATCAATAAACTGCTCAATTTTGTTAACAGAGGATACGAAAAACTTTTACTGCAAATATTAAATAAGAAAATTTTGGTCGTAATCATCGCAGTCGCATTACTGATCGGAGCGTTTATGCTCGTAAGCAGTATTCCTACGGAACTCATGCCCACAATGGATGAGGGCGCATTTTCCATCACGGCTAGTTTCCGCTCCGGTACGAAGATGTCTACGATTGAAGAGAAAACCGTTTTTCTGGAGGAGATGGCGGATGCCGATGCGAATATAGATCACTATTCTTATCGGGTTTCAGGGAATTCGGCGAGATTGACGGCATATCTTTCGGATGATGCCGAGATTTCCACGGATCAGGCGATAGAACAATACACGAGACGGCTTCAGGACATGACGGATATGGATATCAGTATTGAGTCCAGCGGTGCCAGCATGACGGCAATGATGAGCACCGGTTTGGAGATCGATCTGGTGGGTCGTGACTTGGATGATTTAAAAGATGCCGCAAGGCAAGTACAGGAGATGGTTAAGAAGATTCCGGGCGTGCTGCAGGTATCTTCCGATATAGAAGATGTATCCACACAGATTGAAGTGGTGATCGATCCGCTCAAGAGTATGTCGGTGGGGCTTGCTCCGGTTCAGGTGGCAGGGGAAATGTACAATACTTTAAGCGGTATTGAAGCGGCTACCATGACCAGAAGCGGTCAGGAGTATTCTATCCGTTTAGAGTATCCCGAAGGGGAATACAATGATATGAACGATCTGCTGAACATGACGCTGAGCACAGCTTACGGCACACAGATCCCGCTGTCGGAGTTGGCGACGATCGTATACAGAGATGCACCTGTTTCCCTAACCAGAGTGGACGGAATCTATCAGGTAGCCATCACAGCCAATACGACCGAGGAGGCGCGCTTCACGGCGCAGGATGCCGCTGACGAGGCGATGGACCGGATGATACTTCCCCGGGGTGTCTCCAGAGCAACCAGCATGATGGAAGAGATGATGATCGACGAGTTCACGGCAATCGTCACAGCGATTTTCGTGGCAGTCTTTCTTATTTTCCTTGTTATGGCGATGCAGTTTGAATCCCCCAGGTTCTCTGCGATGGTCATGATGAGTATTCCCTTTGCGCTGATCGGTTCCTTCGGACTGCTCTTTATCACGGGCTCCACTCTGAGTATGGTATCCCTGATGGGTGTGCTGATGTTAGTCGGTATCGTGGTGAATAACGGTATTCTGTATGTGGATACTGTTAATAGGCTGCGCGAGGATATGCCTCTGGAGGATGCGCTTTTGCAGAGCGGACAGATGCGTCTGCGTCCTATTCTGATGACCACATTGACGACGATTCTGTCCATGGTCCCGATGTCATTGGGAATCGGCGAAGGTTCCGTTATGATGCAGGGAATGGCGCTGATTATTATCGGTGGATTGATTGCATCTACCGTTTTGATATTGCTACTCATGCCGACCTTCTATCTGATTATTGATAAGAGGACCAGAAAAGAGAACAGGCAGGAGAAGAGAGCGGCAAGAAGGCTGAAGAAAGAGGCTAGGCATCAGTCGAAGGAATAGAAGAAGTCATGAAATATTCTCTGAAAAGACATTTTGCGGTTATTCTGATATCGCTGGTATCGGGTACGATTCTCATGTGCCTCATACTAAACAGCACGTTGTTGGAGAGATACTATACCAACAATAAGATTAACGCGCTTATCAGAGCATATGACAGTATAAATGAGGCTGCCAATGCAGGAGATATTACGACGGATGAGTTTGATATCGAACTGCAGAAGATATGCGGTAAATATAATATAAATGTGCTGGTCGCGGACAGCGATTCCGAGACCGTCAAGACTTCCATGAGCGACCCCAATTTCGTCATTAAGCATCTGTTGAATAATATCATCATGGGCGTCGATCCGAATGGCGTTTTACGCGAGAGCGACAGTTATAAGATGCAGATAGTTACAGATGTGCGCACGCAGACGGAATATATAGAAATGTGGGGCGTGCTGGATACGGGCTATCTTTTCATGATCAGAAGTGCGCTGGAGGGTATCAGAGACAGCGTTGCGATATCCAATCAGTTTTTGACATATGTTGGAGTGGTCGCCATCGGAGTAAGTGCATTGCTCGTATTGTGGCTTACGAACCGTATCACCAAACCGATTCGCGAACTGACGGATATTTCCGAGAGAATGAAGCATTTGGATTTTGATGCAAAATATACCGGAAACGACAAGACAGAGATCGCCGTACTCGGAAGAAATATCAATGAGCTGTCTGAAACTCTGGAGACGACGATCTCCGAGTTAAAGACTGCCAACAATGAGCTGCTAAAGGATATTGAGAGAAAAGAGCAAATCGATGAGATGCGCAAAGAGTTCCTCTCCAATGTCTCCCATGAATTAAAAACACCGATTGCGTTGATTCAGGGTTATGCGGAAGGGTTGAAAGAAGGAATAAATGATGACGCGGAGAGCAGAGAATTCTACTGTGATGTCATCATGGATGAAGCATCCAAGATGAATACCATGGTCAAAAGACTGCTCACTCTTAATCAGTTGGAGTTCGGAAATGAGATTGTGAGTATGGAGCGCTTTGACATTACAGCACTCATTAAGAACTATATTGCCTCGGCGGATATCCTTATAAAGCAAAAGGATTTGTCGGTGCGCATGGATGATTGCGGTGAAGTTTATGTATGGGGCGATGAGTTCAAGGTCGAAGAAGTTTTCATGAACTATTTTACCAATGCAATGAATTATGCGCAGGGCGATAAGATTATAGATGTCAAGCTGCGTCGGGAACAGAATCATGTCAGAGTTTCTGTTTTTAATACCGGTAATCCCATTCCGGAAGACAGTGTGGGGCATATATGGGAAAAATTCTATAAGGTGGACAAGGCCAGAACAAGGGAATACGGCGGCAGCGGTATCGGTCTGTCGATCGTCAAAGTGATTATGGAATCCATGAACCAGCAGTACGGTGTTATTAATTACGACAACGGCGTGGAATTCTGGTTTACACTGGACACTGCATAAAAAATGGGATATAATATACGCGACAGCAATGCGCAGCGTTTTCGAGGTTGGCATGCGGTTGCGGTATAATTGTGATATGACAGGAGAACAGACGTGAGAAAAGCAGGCACATTTCTGTGTGGTATCATCGTGGCAGGGCTTTTGGCCGGGTGCGGTTCTACGATGCCTGATCTGACACAGGAAGAGACAGATATTATTTCGGAATATGCAGTAGGTATATTGTTAAAGTATGATAAGAATCACGGAAGCCGTCTGGTAGATACGTCGGAATATGAGAACGTGGTTGAGGAGACACCTGAGGAGATACCGGAACCGGAGCAGGAACCAGAACCGGAGATTCCGGAGAACGATACGGAAGTGGTTGACGTCAGTCAGGATGCTGAGGCGGTAAGTATTCCCTCTACGATAGAAGAGTACTACGGAATAGAGGGCGTTACTTTCCAATACTTGGGATATGATTTGGCTGCCAGCTATCCTCCGGGAGCAGACGGGGAGGATGTATTCTTTGCGATGGATGCGACGGAAGGTTCCCAGCTTCTCGTATTGCGGTTTATGGCTACCAACACCACTTCTTCTGACCTGATATTAAATATGATGGACTACGGGGTTAAATTCCGTATCTCAGTGAACGGTGAGACAGGGCAGAGCGCATTGACCACGATGCTTCTGGATGATCTTCAAACCTATAAGGATATATTGCCTGCGGGTTACAGCGTGGAACTTGTCAGCATTGTTGAGATACCGCAGTCAAGTTCTGTAGAGACGATTGATTTCATCATGCGCGGCGGAGACGAGAGTGCGACAATGTCTTTGCAATAAGTTAAGGTATTTTCATATTGTATTGTAAGTCGAATTTCAGGGGATGCGGACGAGCCGAATCAGGGCTGTTTGTATCCCCGTATTTTATATGTAATTTTGATGTTTTAATGAAGTCGAAATACAATGTGAGAAATATTAGAAAAAATATCAAAAAATCTGTTGACATTCAGATTTTGTAATGATATACTCAGATACGTTGCTGAG
>JAFLTD010000108.1 GCA_022510625.1 Lachnospiraceae bacterium | reverse complement strand
GTTCAGGTCCGTGTGATAGCAATATCATGAGGGTTCAAGTCCCTTTTCCTGCACTATATAAATGATACCGGGAAGACACTGCGATACGCAGTGTCTTTTGCCTTATAGGAATATTGTGGATGAAACGGGGAGAATCATGAGACAGATCAAAGGGATAGTGTACACGGAGTGGTTTCGCTTTGAGGCGGGTGTCGTCACGGTCGACGGTGGCAGCATTACATCTGTTGAGCTATGCGGGGAAGCGGAATTGACTGAGGAGCAGAGAGGACAGTATATCTTGCCGGGACTTATAGACATCCATTTTCATGGCTGCGCCGGATATGATTTCTGCGATGGAACGACGAATGCGATGCGCGCCATTGCATCTTATGAACTTTCCCACGGCGTCACTTCAATCTGTCCGGCCACCATGACGCTTCAGGAGGAGACACTCGCCGGTATCTGTGCAGTGTGCGCCGATGCGGTCAATGCGGAAACACTTTCGCACGGCATTCCACTGGGTGATGTCCTGCGGGGAATATACCTGGAGGGACCTTTTATCTCAGAGGAGAAAAGGGGCGCACAGAATCCGGCATATATCCGAAAACCTGATTCGGAGATGCTTATGAGGCTTCAACATGCGGCGAAGGGGCTTATCAGGATCGTGGCGATAGCACCGGAGACGGAGGGCGCGCTGGAGTGTATCAGAAGCGGCAGGAAGGACTTTCGCTTCTCCATCGCCCATACATGCGCCGATTATGAGACTGCAAAGAAAGCAATCGGGGCAGGAGCGTGCAATGTGACGCATCTTTTTAATGCTATGCCGCCCTTTGCGCACAGGGAGCCGGGAGTGGTCGGAGCTGCGGCGGAGTCGGAGGGCGTGACTGCGGAGCTGATCTGTGACGGTTATCATATTCATCCCGGCATGGTGCGGAGTGCTTTTCGGCTTTTCGGGGCGGACCGTATCGTCCTGATTAGTGACAGTATGATGGCGGCGGGCATGGAGGACGGAGAGTATGCACTGGGAGGTCAGCCGGTCCGGATGAGAGGCGGTCTGGCGACGCTTGCGGACGGCACGCTCGCCGGCAGCGCGGTGAATCTCTTTGACTGTATGAAGACGGCAATCCTCATGGGTGTACCGACGGAAGATGCCGTCAGAGCGGCAACATATAACCCCGCCGCAGCAATTGGTATAGACGGAGAGTGTGGAAGCCTGCGGGCAGGCAGCAGAGCGGACATTCTCGTCACGGACAGGGAGTTTGGTCTAAGGGAGGTCATTAAATCGGGAATCACGGCGGTGAATCAATAAAAAGTTCTTTTGCTTTTTTAGTATGAGTATGATAGAATAAACGCGGTTTGTGATGTGTGGTTGCTCCAAAAGGGGAGAATAAGTATGAAAAGAAGGAAAATAACGGCATTTGCCGCCATGGCGGTGATCGTGCTTTTGGTGGCCTGCGGTGCCGCAAAGGAACAAAATGTGACTTCGGGTGAAATGGTTGCTCCGGAGGTGTCTTCACAGGATCTGCTGGTCAGTTCCCTGGAATATCTGTTGTTGGATAACGGGGAAGAGGATGTATCGGATGAGGAACCGAATACACCGGATGAGGAAGCGGATGCCTCGGGATGGAAGGAATATGCCTCGAATGGGGATAATGATACACCGGACGAGGAGCAGGATTTGCCGGAGCCGGAAGTACAAACCGTACAGGCGGTCATCTATTATGGAGACGGCGGTTCTGTCGCATTGAAACAGGAGTCGGTAGAAGTTGAGGATTTGACGCCTGATGAATTGATCAGTGCGCTGTCAAGGCACAATATCGTGTCTCTGGATACGAAAGTGCTATCCTTTGAGCAGGAGGAAAAGAACGGCGCAGCGGTATTGCATCTGGATCTGTCCAAAGCGGCAGGAGAATATCTGCGGACTATGTCCAAGGAGGCGGAGTGCATTATTGTGGCCGCAATCGTCGATACTTTTGCGGAGAATTACGACGCCGATGCTGTCTGTATCACGGTTGAGGGCGAGGCGCTTGCCACATCCAACGCGGAGTATGCGGAACCGATCGAGCGGTGTACACCTGCGGAATTGATGGATAATTTGGAGACATCCGATGCCGATAAGCTGCAGAGCAAGCTGCCTGCGATAGAGGAGAAAAAATAGGAAGCAAAGACAGATATAGAGAAAAGATAAATATAGGAAGAAAAGACGCAATAGAAGGAAGTGGTACTATGGCAGATATCAGTGCGCGGGAACAGTTGATTTTTGATATAGCGCAGACAGAGTGGGAATTATTCCAGGATGTCCGCAATACCGGGGGCAGGGCTTCCTGTCAGGATGACCCGGATACTTTCTTCAAGATGCGCATGAGTCAGTGGATGGTGTACTCCGACGAAGTGCTTGGCAGTTATTATGAGGACTGCAGGGAAGCTATCGCACAGGGGCGTAATCCGGTGTTTGAGAAGTATGCGCGGATGATGGAGAGTACTTATCCTGAGGAGTTTGAGGAGATTAAGGGGCAGCTTCCCGATGTCTCTGACAAGATTGATATTGTGGAGAAGATCGTGAAGATCAACCTGCAGTGGGATGCCGAGATGATGCGCGATTATCCGAACCTGCGCAGCAACGGCAGGGTGTTTACTACAGCGGATGACAGTGTTGAGGACGGTTCATCCATGGAGAGTTATCTTCGCGGTGAACTGCTGACATACTCCATGCGCACGCTTGAGCTGATCTGTCGAGAGACGATGGAGGCGTATGCAAAAGGCGAGAGCCTGCTGAAGCAGATCATCGCCAACGAGACGTTGTTCTACGGTTACAGCTCCCTGGAAGAGGCAGAGAGCAAACACGGAAACATATTTTAAAGGATATTTAATAACATACGATATTTATAAGTGGAGACGTCTGCGCACCTCATTGCGCAGGCGTTTTTTGGCAAGTATTGTTATCAGCGCAAAATCGATGATTACGCACACGGTCAGAACAACAGCGGACCATGTAATGCGGAAAGGCCGCTCCAGAAGGTGCCTGAGCAGTATTTCCAGCGCCACACAGAATGCGGGAATCTCCACGAACAGGCAGAGTGCACAGGACAGGACACCGAGCGGAACGAGTTTGGCAAGCAAGAGAAACAGTTCCGCGAACAGCGTTAGGATTATCACGACGGGAAGACCCACTTGCCAGAACCATGCCGCCGATGTCGTCACAAACGTGATCAGGAAGAGATAGATCATCACGGAAACACCGTCGGCAAGGAGAGTCAGCCAGATAGGTGTCCGGCTGTAATAGACCGCCGGGAAAGTGAAGACAAAGAGGCAAAGACAGCAGCCAATCACGAGCACTGACCAGAGATGGGCATTAAATACCAGCAGGTTCAAAAGAAGGCAGGTGACACCTGTAGCGGTTAATACCACGGTGATCAGGATGCCCAAATCCTTTCGTTTCACCACTTCAACCTGACCCTTGTCGGTGGGATAAGGGGAGGGAGGGGTCTCTTTGCTGAGCTCTCTCGGATTTATAACAGGGGTGCGGCAAAGCGGACACTCTTTCAGAGAAGCTTCCAGTTCCACACCGCAGTTTACACAGTAAGACATTTTAATTTCCTTTCTGTAATGATTGGGTTAATCGCGATTGCTCTCGATCTTTACGTGAATGCCGTCCTGCACCAGCTTGCGGAAGAAATAGCGTTCCACATCCGCTTCGGCGATGCTGCTGGCAAAGTTAATGGTAAGTATATCCTCAAAGCTGATGATAGCGCAGTTGGTGCGCGAGGAAAAGGGTTGTCCCATATAAATATCAAAGCGCTCGATGAAGGGCTTCATATCCCCCGGCACATGCAGAGCCCCCATATTGGTCAGTCCGGCGGATGAGTTTTTATCCTGTACTTTTGTATAGAAAGTGCGAACCACGAAATCTTTGATGAACAGCGGAACAACACGGATGAGAGGATGACGCTGTGTAGCGGCGTTCGTGGTGATGTCACCACGCAAAAACTTTTCGTTTATATAATAACGCATGTAATTATGAACCTGCGTCACAATCTCTTCAAACGTGTATTCTCCCAGACGCGGATCCACGAACGGATAGACCATTGTGATAAAATTGCGCAATGTCTTGGACGGAAAGAACCGGCGAAGGTTCACCGGCATAGCGATGCGCACCGGCCGCAGACGGATATGAAAATCATTATTCTGTTTCTGCAGAAGGGCATAGAGCAGAACCGAGTTGAGATACTCGGTAATGCTGGCGTTGTATTTTCCGGCCACAGCCGAGAGTTCCCGGACGGACAGTATGCCGTCTATGATGTTCAGCGTGTAGAACGGTTCTTTCGTGCCGCGCACGCGGTAGGTCTTCTCCGCCGGACGGGGCGGGCGTACCTGCGCATTTGCGTAGCGCATGTAGGCATCTTCCAGTTCTTCGGGGTCGGGCTCTGCCGTGATATCTAAGACATATCCTTCAGGTTTTACGGCATGTCCGCGCAGACTCAGATAGGCGGCCGTCAGCGTCTGCAGCAGGCACATACCTCCCGTACCGTCGCCGAGGCAGTGGTGGGCCTCCAGTGCAATACGGCTGCCATAGTAATATACTCTGATAAGATAACGGTTACTGCCTTTAAAGTGCATGGGCATGCATGGGTTCTTAATATCTTCCCTGACATAAGGGCCGGGCCTGTTGTTGGGCTCCAGATAGCGCCAAAACAGGCCTTTGCGAATCGCCACCTTATAGGTGGGGAAGCGCGGCAGCGTCATGTTGAGTGCCTGCTGAAGCAGGTCGGGGTCGATTGTCTCCTTGAGAACGACGGACAAGCGATAGACCGAGGAAAAGTCGCGCCGCTGCAGTGTTGGGTAGACAATGGCGGACAGGTCCAGTTTATACCAGACATCCTTGCGGGATTTACCGGTTTGTTTTTCTATTTGATTTGGTCTGGTATGATGTCTTGTATTTTTCATATTATAGATATAATATCATAATTAACACATTTTATGTTAAAGTATTTGTATATTTCGACAAAACCGCGGACAGAGCGGTCTGATCGATAGAGTAAGAAGGAGCAAAGGTATGGCGATCGCAGACAAGAAAAATGTCAATCTAATGCAACTGATCAAGAGAATGCACGGTGTGGTGGAAAATACGGATATTGAGAAGCACCGCCAGTCACAGGATTATTTCGGGGCGCTGCTCGGCAGCAATAAGGATGTATTGACCGATGTTCTTGAAATCCCCGCACAGTTAAAGGGTGAGCAGCTATTGCATGGGGAATGGAATTATGTAAACCGAGCGCATATGAAGAAGTATGTGATCCTCTACTGCCACGGTGGCGGATATTCCACCGGAAGCAGTCTCTATGCAAGGACTTTGACGGGAAAGCTGGCGATGTCCACGTCTATGGATGTGCTGAGCTTCGATTACAGGCTGGCACCGGAGCATCCCTATCCGGCCGCGACGCAGGATGCCATGCGGGTGTGGAATTACCTGATGCTGTTGGGATACGGCGCCAGGGACATCATATTGGCGGGAGATTCCGCGGGCGGCAATCTGGCCTTATCCCTCACTTTAAAGCTGAAAGAGGAAGGGAGGCTGCTTCCTCGGGGAATTGTATTGATGTCACCCTGGACGGATCTTACGGCCTCCGGGAAGTCCCATCATACCAAGGCGGAGATCGATCCCGTTCTGAATGCGGCGTATCTGGCGGAGATGATTCACAATTACGCGCCCGGGGAGAATCTCACGGATCCTATGATATCACCGCTGTTCGGATCTTATGAAGGTTTCCCGCCCACATACATTCAGGTCGGCGGTAACGAAATTCTCCTGGATGATTCCGTGATGCTGTACAAGAAGCTGTTAAAGGCGAATGTATCGGTAAAGCTGGATGTTTTCAAGGGAATGTGGCATGTCTTCCAAATGTCCCCCTTCAAGACCGCCTATGATGCGATGGATAAGAATGCGGAATTTATTTACGATATATGCCGCTGATTCGTTATTCAGGACGATTACCGGCAGGCGGATATCGTAAAATATTTCGGCAGAAAAAAGGATTATCCCGACAGGCATAGAATAATAAGAAGTAGAACGATTTGTTGCCAATTGTCGTATCATGGCTGCATAATATAAATAACGAGCGTTATGATGCAACAGAGGAGAAAGGCAGTAACATGAATATACGGGAAAGTTTGGAACAATGGGAGAAAGAATACTTAAGTCCCTATGCCATGCTCAGTATGAATTCTGAAGGAAGACTCAGACCGGAGGAGCAATGTGATATCAGACCGGTATTCCAAAGAGACAGAGATAGGATCATACATAGTAAATCTTTCAGAAGGCTGAAGGATAAGACGCAGGTGTTTCTGACACCCGAGGGGGACCATTACAGAACCCGGCTGACTCATACATTGGAAGTCAGCCAGACTGCGAGGACAATTGCCAAAGCGCTGCAGCTCAACGAGGATCTGGTCGAGGCAATCGCCTTGGGGCATGATCTCGGTCACACGCCTTTCGGACACGCCGGTGAGCGGGCGTTGAACAGGGTATGCACATACGGGTTCAAACACAACGAGCAGAGCGTCCGCACGATAGATCTGCTGGAGAAGGACGGTCAGGGTATCAATCTGACTATGGAGGTGCGGGACGGCATTCTCAATCACCAGACAACCGGCATGCCTTCCACGCTGGAGGGTAAAGTCGTACGGCTCGCCGACAAGATTGCCTACATCCACCATGACATGGACGATGCCGTGCGCGGCGGCATTTTGAAGGAAGAGGATGTGCCGGAGGAGATCAGTTCCGTTATCGGTTACAGTTGCGGGCAGCGTTTGGACTTTTTTATCCATAATATTGTGACAAACAGCAGGGGGAAAGATGACATCTGCATGTCGCCGGAGACGGAGGAAGCTATGGGCAGGATGCGCGAGTTCATGTTCCGAAGCGTCTATAAGAATCCGATTGCCAAGGGGCAGGAGAACAAGGCGGAGAACCTGATCATCACGCTGTATGAGTATTATATGAACCATACGAATAAGCTGCCGCAATTTCTGAATAAACTCTTGGACGAGGGAGAGCCGCTTGAGAAGATCGTATGTGATTATATCGGGTCTATGACGGACCGGTTTGCCATTGCACAGTATCAGGAAATCTACATTCCCAAGACATGGCATAGATGAGGTTAGGATACAATGTATTATCCGGATGAGCTGATTGAAGAAGTCAGAATGAAAAATGATATAGTGAGTGTGATTTCCGGGTATGTCCGTATACAGAAGAAGGGGAGCAGCTACTTCGGACTTTGCCCGTTTCATAACGAGAAATCACCTTCTTTTTCGGTAGCTCCTGCCAAGCAGATGTACTATTGTTTCGGCTGCGGTGCAGGCGGTAATGTAATAACATTTGTTATGGAATATGAGAACGCTACCTTTCAGGAGGCGGTCAAGATGCTGGCGGACAGAGCGGGCATCAATCTTCCCGAGATGGAGTACAGCGAGGAAGCCAAGAGGAAGGAGAGCAGACGTGCCAAACTCTTGGAGATTCAGAAAGAGGCCGCCAAATATTACTACTATATGCTGAGGTCTCCCAGAGGAAAGACGGGATATCAGTATCTGGCAGGGAGACAGCTGTCAGAGGAGACCATGAAAAAGTTCGGTCTTGGATACGCAGACGGAGCGGGCTCCGATCTGACAGCATATCTTAAGTCCAAGGGATACTCCGATGAGCTGATCAATGAGTCGGGACTGATCGCCTTCGATGAGAAGAGGGGCATGCACGATAAATTCTGGAACAGGGTCATGTTTCCGATTCAGGACAGCAACCATCGTGTGATAGGGTTCGGCGGACGTGTGATGGGAGATGCCAAGCCGAAGTATCTCAATTCGCCGGAGACCATGATTTTTGATAAGAGCCGTAATCTCTACGGGTTGAATTTTGCCAGGACATCCAGGAAGGGTAACATCATTCTGTGCGAGGGGTATATGGACGTGATTGCCATGCATCAGGCGGGATTCACCCAGGCAGTCGCCTCGCTGGGAACCGCTTTTACCGCAGGACAGGCAAACCTGCTCAAGCGTTATGCGGAGGAAGTACTGCTCGCTTATGACAGTGACGGTGCCGGCGTCAATGCGGCACTGCGTGCTATCGCTATTCTCCGGGAGGCGGGATTGCGAGGCAAAGTGATCGATATGCAGCCTTATAAAGACCCCGATGAGTTCGTGAAGAACATGGGCGCGGAGGCATTTCAGGAAAGAATCGATCAGGCACAGAACAGTTTCTTCTTCGAGTTGAAAGTGTTGGAGAAGGACTACCGTATGGACGATCCCGAATCCAAGACGGCTTTCCACAGAGAGATCGCCAAGAAACTGTGCGGTTTCGAGGAAGAAGTGGAGCGGGAGAACTATATAGAGTCCGTGGCGCTAAAGTACAATATCGGATTTGAGAACCTGCGCAAGCTGGTGAGCAGCTATGCTGCGAGCACCGGTCTGGCACAACCGGTAACACGACCGAAGAGTACGGTCGCGAAGAAAAATACGCCGGAGGAGAACGTCAAGAAGTCCCAGCGGCTTTTGCTTACGTGGGTTACGGAGGAGCCGGAGGTATATCCGAAGATCAAACCGTATATCACGGCGGAGGATTTTACGGAGCCGATGTACCGTCAGGTGGCGGACAAGCTGTTTGCGGATCTGGAAGAGGGCAGCTATAATCCTGCGGCGATCATCAGCGCCTTCGAGGAAGAGGAAGAGCAGCGTGCGGTGGCTGAAATCTTTAATACCAAGCTGGAGGAGATCACTACACAGAAGGAGCGGGAGAAAGCGTTTCACGATATTCTCTGTGCTGTGAAAGAGAGCAGCTTCGACTACTATTCCGGCAGGATGGGCGCCGATATGAACGCCTTAAATCAGGTGATAAGCGGCAAGAAGGCGCTGGAAGAACTTAGAAAAACGCATATTTCCCTGTAATAAGGGCAAGCTA
>JAFLTD010000107.1 GCA_022510625.1 Lachnospiraceae bacterium | reverse complement strand
CATATTGCCACTCCCGGATAGCCGAATACATATTTTACGCCTTCTTCCTCAAGGCATTTTACCATAGCATCTGCACCTAACATCCCTCAATCTCCTTATAATTCATTGTCTATTTGCAAAATTCTTTTTGTCAGCTTCACGGCATCCGCCGCATCCTTGGAATACCCGTCGGCGCCAATCTCATCCGCATACTCCTGCGTGATGACCGCGCCGCCCACAATAATCTTGGCATCCACCATGTTTTCCTTGGCATAATCGATCACATGCCGCATCTGCTGCATGGTGGTAGTCATAAGCGCCGACAGCGCAATAACCTGCGCATTGTGCTCTCTGGCTGCCTCTATAATCTTTTCCTTCGGCACATCTTTGCCCAGATCAATTACTTTAAATCCGTAGTTTTTGAGCATCAGTGCTACCAGATTCTTGCCGATGTCATGGATATCGCCTTCCACTGTGGCGATTACCACCGTCGGCATCTCTTGATTGGACCCGCCGGTCATAAGCATCGGTTCCAGGTACTCTATGGACGCCTTCATGGCCTCCGCACTGGCAATTAACTGCGGAAGGAAGTATTTCCCTTTATCAAAGAGTTCCCCCACCTCATTGATTGCCTTGAGCAGCACGCTATCCAACAGTTCTCTCGCCTCATGTCCCTCGACCAGAGCTTTCTTCGTATCTTCCACAATTGAGTTTCCATTACCTTTAAGCACATCGGCATACAGCTTGTCCGTAATTGACACAGCTGCATTGTTTTCTTTCCCGGAATTCCCCTTAAAATGAATGCCGGAATTTTTTGACACCGTCTCACCAAGAGCCTCCCTCTTGTCCTTGACCGCATCCATCAGCTGAATATATCGCAGATCCGCCCCATCTTTATTCAGAAGAAGGTCGGAGGCAAAAGCACAGCTTACCAACAGTTCCTGCGAAGGATTGGCAATTGCCATCGACAGACCCGCCCGAATCGCCATCGTCAGAAATGTCGAGTTGACAAAGCTTCTTTCCGGAAGTCCAAAAGATATGTTTGACAGTCCGCAAATAGTTGCAAGGCCGTTATCCTTGCAGTAGCGAATCGTCTCCAACGTCTCCAGTGCCGCATTCTTGTTCGCGCCGACGGTTGTCACCAGACCGTCCACCACGATATCTTCTTTGCGCATACCGAGCTCATAGGCGCGGTTCTGTATCTTCTCTATGATTGCAATTTTTTCTTCCAAATTTTTCGGAAGTCCCTCATCCGATAAAGGAAGCAAGATAAACATCGCACCGTATTTCTTGGCAACAGGAAGCAAACTTTCAAATTTAACTTTCTCGTAAGAGATAGAATTGATCAGCGCCCTTCCGGGATATCTGCGAAGTGCTGCTTCCAGCACATCGATGTGGCTGGAATCAAGTGAAAGCGGCAAATTGGTCACACTGCCCACTATTTCGATTGCCTTTAGCATCATGGCTTTCTCATCTATGCCGCTCATTCCCATATTGATATCCAGAATCTCGGCACCGCACGCCTCCTGCTCCTCGGCAAAATCCGCCACCATATCCATAGCTCCCTCGCGAAGCTGCTCCTGCAGTTTCTTCTTTCCCGTAGGATTGATGCGCTCTCCAACAATAATAAAATGATCATCCAACCCGAAAGCAATATTCTGTCTCTCGCTTGCAAGAAAACGCTTGGCGGGAGCTTCTCTGGGCACAATCTTCATACTGCCCACTGTTTCCCGTGTCATACGAATATGGTCCGGTGTAGTTCCGCAACAACCGCCGACGATGGACGCACCCGCTTCCACCAGCGCCTTCATACATTCTCCGAACCTCTCCGCTTCCATATCATATACCGTGTTGCCGTTCTCATCCAGAGAAGGAAGCCCCGCATTGGGTTTCGCGATGATAGGCACTGTAGTTACCGCAGCCATACTGCGAATGACTTCCAGCATCCTGTCGGGACCTGTAGAACAGTTCGTGCCGACCGCATCGGCACCGAGACTCTCCAGAACGATTGCCGCCGTAGCCGCATCCGTTCCGTACAATGTCCTGCCGTCCGACTCAAAAGTCATGGTTACCATCACCGGCAAATCACAGACTTCCTTGGCAGCAATCAACGTTGCTCTGGTCTCCTGAAGGCTCATCATCGTTTCAATAACAAGTAGATCGACACCCGCCTCAACAAGATAGCCGATCTGCTCCTTGTATATGTCTATCAATTCTTCAAAGTCGAGATGACCTATCGGCGCAAGCTGCTCACCCGTCATAGTAAGATCACCAGCCACATAAGCCTTGTCACCTACCGCTTCTTTGGACAGTGCCACAAGGTCAAGATTCATCCGATGTATCTGCTCTTCCAACCCATATTCTTTTAATTTGATTCGGTTCGCCGTAAAAGTAGGCGCATAGACAATATTGGTTCCCGCATCGACAAACGCCCGTTGAAGTTCAATCATGGTTTCACGGTGTTCCAGTATCCACTGCTCGGGACACACACCCGCAGGCATGCCCTGCTTCTGCAGGTTTGAACCGGTAGCCCCATCCAAAAAAATAGGATGTTCTTTGATCAATGCTCGAAATTCCTGTTTATTCATCTTACTGCGCACCCTCGTCTTCCACCGGCTCTTCATAGAATACCGTGTCGTCCGTATCAAAATTATCTTCCGACTCAGTGTTATCCGTTGACGACTCCTGATCAGCCGCTTCGTCATCGTCAGTTTGATTCAGATAGCCGCCTCCGAGAATACTGTTCTCCTCCGTATAGGTAATGCCTTCACCTTCCGGAATCTCTCCGTGCAAAATCATAATAATATACTGAATGCGGAGATTTGCCCTCTCATAATATTGTCTGGCAGCCTGTGCGGTTACCTCATCATATTCCTCCGCCTCATATGCGCTGTGATACAGAGCTACCGCCTGTTTCATATTTTCATCCGCCTCGTCAGCCAGACTGTCCACTGCCGAGAACTGATCCGGTGTCTCCAGTTCGGCCATCCATGCAACCTCATCCTCCAACCGGTCAAGATAAGAAAGCAGCTGATCAATGTAATCATCTGCTGAAGTGTCTATGGAATTCATTCCCTCATCAATGTCTACAATATGCTCACAAAAGGTGTTCATATCTTCCTGATATGCAGTCAGCTTCTCATCTTGTCCACAACCTGTTATCCATAGTCCGCATAACAGACCGATACAAAGAATCAGTAATTTATTTACAGCTTTCAAAACAGTTTCCTCCGCTGGTGTATATTCAGTCCAATAAACGCTTTCTCACTGTAAGATTTTGATAATAGTCCCCATTTATAAATACTACTGATTTCCGTTGTTTAAGTCAATACTTTACAAGAAAAAGAATACCCGCCTGTTTATTGTAAGCAGACGGGTATTGTATATAATATTTTCGTTGTCCTTCGATGTGCCGTTCCCTATATCACAACACGATTAGATTTCAATATCACAGTCAGGCTCCACTTTTCTGCATGCCTTCAACACTTGTTTCATAACCGCTTTCTCATCAGCTCCATCCGCGAAGTCCACTTTCATCTTCTGTGTCATGAAGCTGACAACCGCATCCACAACGCCTTCCGTCTTCTTAGCTGCTTCCTGCATCTTCTCCGCACAGTTGGCACAATCTACCTCAATCTTATAAGTCTTGCTCATACTCTTATCCCTCTCCTTCATGTCCTATTCTTCCACATGTTCCATTCCCATACTGATAATTGAGCGAACATGTTCATCGTCCAACGAATAGTAGATGGACTTGCCTTCTCTTCTAAACTTCACCAACTTGGAAGTTTTAAGGATTCTGAGCTGATGACTCACCGAAGATTGGCTTAAATTCAACAATCTTGCAATATCGTTCACGCACAGCTCATTTTCAAACATGGAATACAGAATCTTGATTCTCGTGGAATCTCCGAACACTTTGAAAAGCTCTGCCAGATCATACAGAATCTCATCGTCGGGCTGCTGTTCCAACACTTTATTCACGATGTCTTCCCGCGCTGCCTGTAATCCGCTTTCAGTGATCTCCATTTCTTTTCCGTCCTCTGTTGCCAATACCGTCTCCTCCTTCTGTTCGTTGACTGATATAAGCCATTGAACGCAATCGTTTCGTACAGCAATAGGAATGTTTGTATTAACATATGTTTAATTGTTCATATGTATATTAATACAATTACACTTCTGTGTCAACTGTCTTTTACTCATTTATGTATATTAATTCTTATCAATAATCAATACTTTATCACTGATAAATAGAAGACAACCCATTTTTCATTATCATTTATAATTGTCAGCTCACATTTTCTTCTACACAGTTTTGTTTCGAAGACTATGTAATCCTCTTCTTTCTTATTTACCGCTGTAACTTTTTTGGAGCCTGAAACATCTTCGTCCATTATCGATTTCACCGCAAAACATAGCTTGCCGTCTATTTCTTTAAAAACAGGTTCATCACGCTCAAACAATTCCCAACTGAGGAAATTGTCGCTGAAAGCAGATTTCATCACCTGTTCGACATCTTCCAAAGTCTGATAATCCGGGTCGTCAATCATGCGATAGGCATTCCCATTTTCATCTGTAATTTCCTGACCAAGTTCCAATCCATCAGCATATACTAATTTCATTGCTTTTATAAGATCCGGGTATAGATTGTCATAAATTGTTTGTACTTCTTTTAAGTCTTTTCTATTTTGACATCCTGCTAAGATGAGACACAATAAGAATAGAACCGGTAAAACCTGTATCTTTTTGAACATAATCCCACACCCTTCGGTTTCCACATATTTATAGTCATATACCTATTTTTATCCGCGTATCTGTCCGTTGCCCCGTATCAAATACTTATAGGTTGTCAACTCTTTAAGTCCCATAGGTCCTCTTGCATGCAGTTTCTGCGTACTGATGCCGATTTCCGCACCGAATCCGAACTCGAACCCGTCCGTAAACCGTGTAGATGCATTGACATAGACACACGCCGAATCAACTCCCTGCAAAAACCGCTCGGCGTGCTCACTATTCTCCGTGAGTATGGCATCGGAATGCTTCGTATTGTACCGATTGATATGTTCAATAGCCTCTTCTACGGATTTCACCGTCTTCATGGAGATAATATAGTCCAAATATTCCGTGCCGTAATCCTCTTCCGTAGCTTCCACCGCATCGGAAATCAGCGTCCTTACCGTCCTATCCCCGCGTATCTCTACATTCTTTTCTCGCAGTGCACGTCCAAGCTCCGGCAGAAAACGGTCTGCAATCTTCTCATGTACAAGTAAAGATTCGCAGGCATTACACACACCGATGCGCTGCGTCTTGGCATTGATGATGATAGGAATCGCTTCTTCCAAATCCGCATCTTCATCAATATAGATATGACAGTTACCTGTTCCCGTCTCAATCACGGGGATAGTACTGTTCTCTACCACAGCACGAATGAGCCCTGCGCCGCCTCTCGGAATCAGCACGTCCACATACTGTTTTAACCGCATAAAAGCCGTCGTAACCGCTCTGTCATTGTCTGTAATCAATTGTATTGCATCGGCAGTAATACCTTTGCTGACAAGCGCATCCCTGATAACCTCCGTAATTGCTTCGTTGGAGTAAAAAGCATCCTTGCCGCCTTTTAGAATAACAGCATTACCCGTCTTAAAACATAACCCGAAAGCATCCGGTGTCACGTTGGGCCTCGCCTCATATATAATGCCGATCACGCCCATAGGGACTCTGACCTTCTCTATATGAAGTCCGTTGGGTCTGTCATAACTCTCCATGATCTCACCCACCGGATCATCCAGCGCTGCAATCTGCCGCAGTCCTTCCGCCATAGCCTTTATCCGTTCCGGTGTCAGTTTCAGACGATCCAGCAATCCTTCCGTCATGCCACCCTGTTTTGCAATTTCATAATCCTTGTCATTTGCAACAAGAATTTGATCTGTCTTGTCCAGCAATGCAGAAGCGACAGCCTCCAGAGCACTATTTTTGACCGATGTAGTCAATTTTTGTAATTCATATTTTGCCGCTACCGCTTTTTGTCCTAATTGATTTAAATATTCCATAGGTTGGTCCTTTCTTATCACAAATCATTGCCATTGATATTCATGTTACCGGTGCAAACTTAAGAATGTATCAGTGGTACCTTTAAACAATTCTTCGTTTAGATCAAGTTTTAAGAGGGAGTTTTTTTGTGCTGCAAAATAAAATGTATTTTTATCTGTTTTAATTTTAAATAGAGCTTCCAATCCGTGCCCATCAATGTCAAATAGGTATCCGAATTCACATACTGTATATGCTAACTGATCATAATCTTCACCTTCCGCTAACATTTGCAGAGCGGCATTTGCCAATCTTTCTTTTAATACTTTATTATTGATTTCATTTCTCTCTCCATTTTGCTTTTTCTTTTTATTAAACAAACCCATCTTCTTGTTCTCCTTATCAATCAATATTATGCAAGGAAACCTTGCACAGAATTTTTTATTTCATCCTCCACATCCTGTTTTGTCAAAATTTCTTTTAATATTTTTTCATACACTATTCTCCCTAAAGTGGAATTTAACTTAGATGTGATATTCCTCTAATTTACAATTTTGAAGCGTGTAATGGAAAAACTCCTCATTTGTCATATCACTAAAATATGTTTTTAAAATACGGCAAACTCCTCCGTGACTAACAATTAAAACATTTTTGCCACTATATTGCTTTTTGATTTCATCTAAAAAAGTATACACTCTAACAGCTACTTGTATCATAGATTCTCCGTTAGGGTATCTATACGCAAAATTCCTTTTGTTTGCTAAAAAATCTTCGTTGTTTCTGTCTACGCCTTCATATACACCATAGTTCTGTTCAACTAGCCGATTATCTATCATCATTGGAATATGGCACTTTTCAGAAACGATTTGACTTGTAGTAACAGCTCTTTTCATTGGGGACGATATAATGATTTCAATGTTCTTTCCCTTTACCTGATCAGCCAACTCATCAGCTTGGGCGATACCTTTTTCTGTTAAGGCAATATCTGTAATACCACAAACCTTGTTTTCTGCATTCCATTCAGTTTGCCCATGCCTTGCAACATAAAAAGTCATATAATATCCTCCGCTAAAGTAGAATTTATCAGTCCAAAGAATCAATATAATTAACGCAATGGGAAGAAACGTTCTACGCAAAACTTTCAGTTCTTTACTGCTCTCGTCATAAAGTACAATTCTGTAATGTCATCAAGCTGACATTCAACATATCCGTTGATAAGAAAACCACATTCAACCAGACCGCCTAAATACTCTTCCATTGTGTGTCCGTACTCAATCCAATCTGAGTCATCATAATCTTTAGAGCAAAATGGCATTCTATGTACAGCCTTGTAGTATCCGCCATTCTCATCATCAACATAGTCGCATACATAATTAATCGGATTCGGTGCCATCATGATAAAGACACCCCCTCTATTCAGTACACGATAACATTCTCTGAACACAAGGCTCAGGTTCGGAATGTACATTAACGAAGGGGGATTAATAATGTAATCAAAATATCTGTCGCTAAACATTGATAAATCGCACATATTACCTTTGACTATTTCAATTTGCAAGTTTTCATTCTTTGCAATTTCTCTATCCTTATCTAACATCTTATTTGAAATATCAACAACCGTAACTTCTGCGCCCGCACACGCAAGCAACGGCGCCTGTAAACCACCGGCACCGGCTAAGCAAAGGACCTTTTTCCCTTTGATATCTCTCAACCACTCTTGTGGAACATCCCTATCAAAGAACTGTAATTTCAAATTCCCCGTTCTCGCAGCTTGAAGTTGTTCTTTGGAAGCACACGCAGCCCAATCCACACTATTGGCAACAAGGTTGTCTATATTTTTTTCCACCCGTTCAAATATATTGTTCATATTTGAATTATCGTCTCCTCAATACAAGTTTTGTTTCACTATCTCATAACACTTTCTTGTATACTCTGTAAACGAGGAAATATTGCTTAACATTCCTCGCCGCAATCTGTTGCTTGTTTCGATTGCAAGATTATATTGCTCTTGTGTAATATCCCTTTTTGATAATGCGTCCTCCAGTTCATCCATATCATCAACTACAATCGTTCCATCCGGATAAACTACTAAATCCAAATATAAATCATCAAAATATGGCACACTATCTGCATCAATTCCTTGGTTTGTTATCATATCTATGTACCACAATAGAATATTTCCTTCTTCATCCATCATAGCTGTTATACAATACCAATCATCCTGTGGCAGAATTGACAGCCATTTTCTTCCCTTGTCACAAACTACAATATCCTCTCCGTTAAACTTCCAAATCTGCGCTTCGCTTACCTCTTTAATATCTATAAGCCCAATATAACCATTCAGCAGCTCCGAGTTTACCCTTCTTCCAAATATATCTTTGGAAATAATACATTTCCACTCATCATATGATAATCGGCTTCTTTTCATTGTCTACTCCCCCGCAAACTTTCTAATTACCCTGATAATTGCGCATATACTGTTTCCAAGTATCCCAATTCCCATGACGCATACAGAAACTATCATAATGTCCGGATTCATGCCGCCAAACACTTCTATCGTCAAAGGAATGAATGCTATGATAGAAACAATTAAAAAAACAATGTTTAGGATATACAGTTTGCTCATAACACTTTCCTCCTATCAAGGGCTATCCATCTATCAAATCACCATATTTAAACTGATCAATATAGGAAAACATTGCCTTTAGCTTTCGATGCTGACCTCGCTGCTTTTTTCTGTCCAATACTATTCCTCCCAAACCGTAAATACCTATTTATATATGTTGTATTACATCAAGCGGCTGTTCCGCTATCAAGAAACCCTCCATACTGTCACGCTTGTACGGATGTTGATTAGTATACCATTTAGCTTGAATCGCCTTCATTCCAGCTAATTTAGCTCCTTCAAGCTCATTGCTGCCTCCATCTCCTACAAAAATACATTCTTTTGAATCAACTCCTAACAAGTTGGAAGTTTCTTTGTAGATATGACTATCCGGCTTTTGCATGCCTATTTCATAAGATAGTACAACCTGATCAAAGTATGTATATATC
>JAFLTD010000106.1 GCA_022510625.1 Lachnospiraceae bacterium | reverse complement strand
AATGACTGAAAGGAAATAGTTTGTTATAATGAGGACGGTCAGAAAGGAGCTGGATACATGAAGAAAATAATTCCGGTACTAATCGCGATCGTCCTTATTATCGTGATTGCAGCAGTAAGTTTTGGATCCAAAATATTGGAAAAATATTCTTACTCTAAAGAACGGGCAGATTTAGCGGAATATTTTGGTGTTACGGGCAGTGACGACGTGCCGATTATTTTGCAGGATGAGCGGATTGAGGAGCATGCGAAACTTTTTGACGGCGTGTGTTATTTTGACCTCGCTACCGTGCACAAGTATTTTAATGATAGATTTTATGAAGATAAGAAGGAAGGCCACTTAATCTATACGCTTCCGGACGTTATTGTTGATACTCTGATCGGTTCACAATCGGTGTCGCTTGGCGGGGATGGCAGCAGCAGAGACTATGTGATTGCCAGATATGAGGGTGACACGCTGTATTTGGCGGCGGATTTCGTCAAGGAATACTCGAACTTCTCATACACGCTGTATACGGAACCGAATCATATGCAGGTTTACACGGAGTGGAACGAGCGTCTGACGGCGACGATTACCAAGGACACGCAGGTGCGTTATCAGGGCGGTATCAAGAGTGATATTCTGACAGACGTTTCCGAGGGTGACAAGGTTATTGTACTGGAGGAGATGGAGACGTGGAGCAAGGTGAAGACCGAGGACTCCTTTATCGGTTATGTAGAGAATAAGAGATTGAGTGCGAAGACTCCGGAAACACCGACTCCGGTGACTGATTATGCAGAACCGGTATATGAATCCAACACCCGTGACCATAAGATCAATCTTGCATGGCATGCGGTGGGAGGTGCAGCGGGCAATGACACGCTATCGGAAATGATGGCGGGAACGAAAGGTATTAACGTCATATCGCCCACGTGGTTTGCGCTGAGCGACAACGAGGGTAATTTTACGAGCTTTGCAACAACCGATTATGTGGCGCGCGCACACGATATGGGGCTGGAAGTCTGGGGCCTGGTAGACAACTTCAGCAATGAGGGCGTGGACACCTATGAAGTTCTTGCGGGGGCAAGCACCAGATCCCACTTGATTGACGGCTTGATCAACGCAGCGTTGGAATATGATCTGGACGGAATCAATATTGACTTTGAGAATATCAGTCTGGATGCCGGGGAGCCTTTTATCGAATTTATCAGGGAGTTGTCGATTCCGTGCAGACAACATGGAATTGTGCTGTCTGTGGACAACTATGTGCCGATGGGTTATACGGAGCATTATAATAGGAAAGAACAGGGCGTTGTAGCAGATTATGTTATTATTATGGGCTATGACGAGCATTATAACGGCAGCGCTGCGGCGGGATCGGTGGCATCCATTGATTTTGTGGATAACGGCATAGCGAATACCGTGGCGGACGTGCCTGCGAATAAAGTAATCAACGCGATCCCCTTCTACACGAGGATATGGGAGACCAAGGGAACTACCGTGACCAGTCAGGCGGTAGGTATGGAGCTGGCCCAACAGTATATCGCGGACCACAATATCACGACTGAGTGGGATGAAAAGACTTGCCAGAATTACGGTGAGTACCAGTCGGGTGACAGCTACTATCAGGTTTGGCTGGAGGATGCGGACTCTATTCGCGTGAAACTGAGCGTTATGAGCAAGTATGAGATCGCAGGTGTTGCGGAGTGGAAACTCGGCTTCGAGGTGGATTCCATCTGGGATGTGATCGGGGAATATATGAATCAGTAACAACAAATATAAAGAGCAAACGCACACAGTAATTGTGCGTTTGCTCTTTTTAGTCAGCATCAAGCTTTTTCTCGAATTCATCTTCCGGAATTGGTTTGGAATAGTGGTATCCTTGTGCTATATAGGCACCGATTTCCTGCATCAGCTCTACATCGTTATCTGTCTCTACACCCTCACACACAATCTGTGCATTAAGCTCTTTTCCGAGATTGACAATTCCGCGCATAATTTTCACCTGACGACCCCTGTCTTCCTGATTTAGCAGGAAGGAACGGTCCAGTTTAATGACGGATGCCGGAATCTGTTCAAAAACACCCAATGAAGAGTAGCCGGAACCAAAGTCGTCGATGGAAATGCGGACACCCTTTTCTTTTAGGCTGTTCAGCGTTTGTGTGACGGTTGCAAGCTGCAGTTCCTCCACAACGACGGTCTCCGTCACTTCAACCTCTATGTATTCCTTGGAAATTCGGTATTTCTCCAGTACTGCTTCAAACCGCTCCGGGAATCCAGGTTTCATAAAATGTATTCTGGAGAAGTTACAGGAAATTGTCACGACATCCTTGCCCTCATCCAGACGCCTGCGCAGCATTTTGCATACGCTTTCTAGTACGAAGAAGTCCAGTTCCGTTACCCTTCCGGTCTGCTCAAAATACGGGACGAAGAATGCCGGAGATTTCACCCTGCCGGAATCCGACGGATCCAAAAACCGAATCAACGCCTCCGCACCGATGATTTTTGCTGTCCGGATATCTACTTTAGCCTGGTAATAAGTTACAAAATCCTTGTTTATATCCACCGAATCCAAAAGTTTTTCCTGTTCGTGGCGGTCTTTAATTGCCTTTTCAAGCGAAGCGTCATAGACCTTGACCTCGCTGACGTTGCTGTCGCGCAGCGAATCCATTGCCTGGTTTGCATAGTTGACGGCTATGCGCAAATCACTGTTCTCCTGTGGTACGAAGTAAATACCCGTATGAATTGCCATGCGGTTTTCCGTGTCAGCATAAATCCGTTTCTCAAGCGCATGAATAAGCTGCTCCGCCCGCGCAAGAAGCGACTCTTCACTATCATACGCCAACAGCAGCACAAAGCGGTCTCCCTGATTTCGGGCATAGATTTCCTTGCGTTCATCTACCTTATGGGAGAGTACATCCACAACGGACTCAAGTAACCTCTGCCCGGCATTCCATCCATAGATAATGTTATAATGCCGGAACTGGGAAATATTCAAATAAGCAACCGCATACTGCTGTTCCTTCCGCTCCGGAAGAAGCTTCATTGTTCCCCAGTAAATCAGATAATTCAGATTCCAGATATCCATACCGGTATCCTTGTACATTAGTTTCTGGATCTTTTTGTTTTTTGAAATAATATACCATGCCACAAGTATGACTGCGACAATTAACATGCACAGGAAAATGATGATTGCCACGCTGTTGTTCCGCACAAAACGGTCTACAGTCATTAGGGAATAGACATTATTTTCCATCATGTAGTCGCTGACGGTCTTGGCATCAATGTTAAAAACAGTCTTACTCAAAATACCCTTCAATGCCAAATCTTCGCTTTTGCGGATTACCATTGAAACGGTGTATTCCCCGCTTAAGACGCTCTTGACTTCCATCTTGTTGTATTTAAGTTCTGTGCTCAGCAGGTATTCTGCCAGATAACCGTCGCAGAGCACCGCATCAACTGTGCCCTTTTGCACCGCATCCAGACACTCTTGCTGTGTGTCGTAGGTCACGACCCTGACAGAGCTCGTATCAACGGCATGACTTGCTTCGATATGCAGGTAGGGAACAGTCGCCAGGGAGGACAAACTCCCCAGGCTTCCGCTGTCCTTCATTACAATGACAAGAGGAATACTTGCATATTCCTTGACGGAAGTCAGTTGATATTTGCTGAGCGTTTCAGCATCATCAGTACAGTAGGCAATGATATCAATAGATCCATTCTGCAGTGCAGACTCCGCATCCGGCAGTGTATCCATCTTTTGGTAGGAGAAATACAGTCCCACCGATGCCGCGCCGTCTTCTAGCAGCCTGCGCGTCAAGCCGCGGTACTCCCCATTGTTTTCATAGGAAAACGGATAATAGCCGTCCAAATAGCCAACAGTAACAGAATGGCCTTCTGCAAGGTATGCTTTTTCCTCTGTAGTAAACACGACAGTCCTATCAAGCCTGCTGTCATAATACTTATTCATTAAATCCGTTTCGAGCTGCGGCTGATTGATTTTTAAATCCGCAATAGCCTGATTCAGCTCACGCATCACATCGTCATTGCCCTGATAGGAAATATAGTAAAAAGGCATCGGTGCAAAGCGCCCGATGAGACGATGCCCTTCACTCGTCTCGGTAAAGGTATGGACGATGGCATCGACTTCTCCCTGCGCCAACGCCTCTTTAAGATCAGCCGTGGAATCATATTCCTTCAAATTAGGATTGCTTACACCGTTATCCCTTAAATATTCTACAAATTCGCTTCTGCGGACATAGGTTTTGACGATACCGAAGGTAGTACTCTTCATCGCTTCAAAATCCTCATAGGCAAGCGAACTGTCCGGACTCGTCACAATCACGCCGAAAGTGTAACCGCTTGAAAGATTGGCATACTGGTAAATTGTGGCACGTTCCACCGAATACTGCGCTGAACCGACCAGATCCACCTCATGTGCCGACAACATTGCCAGCGCGTCATCCCAACTGTCGCACGGAACATATTCGATTTCCCAATTGATGTAGTTACACAGCGCATTCAGATAGTCAACATCCATTCCGCCAAACGTCCCGTCTGCTTCTGTCACATTGTATCCGTCCATCGGGAAAAAAGCAACTTTTACAGTCCGGTCCTTTGCTGCGTGGGCAACATTAGAAAACATGCCTATTGCCATGTGAAATACCAACAGGCAGCCAAGCAAAACAACAAGTCCACTTTTATTTGTAAATCTATGCCCTCTTATATCCACGTTACACCTCATTTTCATTTATGGCGGTTGCTTTTATTCTAACACGCACCATGT
Source organism: Lachnospiraceae bacterium (assembly GCA_022510625.1). GTDB lineage: Bacteria > Bacillota > Clostridia > Lachnospirales > Lachnospiraceae > UBA3282. The sequence goes on along the minus strand of JAFLTD010000106.1, from coordinate 4,588 downwards.
GATGTTACAAGAAAAACCGAACTGGAGAATATCACTGTCAGGGAATATCGCCAAATAAAATAGACGTTGGAAAATCCTCATAAATATAGTAAAATATATGCAGTGAAGCTTGCGACAGCATTTTTCGGAAAAGTTCTTCATATGCATTAATAAAAGCAGTGATGTTGGGAATGAGATATGAAGAAGAAACCGGAGAATAAAGAAGCGTTTGTCAAAGTGATCCTGCTCTTATTAATGTTTGTGGCCGGTTGCTTTATTATACGGGGCGGACAGAGATTGGTTTCGTCGGTGTCCTCGGGAGAGGTAGAAACGTCAAAGGACCGGCCGTGTGTGGTGATTGATGCGGGGCACGGCGGCAAAGATCCGGGTAAAGTGGGCATAGACGGAAGTCTGGAGAAGGACATCAACCTGCAGATCGCTTTAAAATTACAGAAGTTTCTGGAGATGCAGGACGTAGAAGTAATACTGACCAGAGATTCCGATACCGGTCTGTATGACGAGAACACTTCCAATAAGAAAGTACAGGATATGAAGAACAGGGTGGCGCTTATAGAGGAGAAAAAACCTGCACTGACGGTCAGCATTCACCAGAACAGTTATCATGAGGAATATGTGCACGGCGCCCAGGTCTTCTATTATACGGGCAGCGAGAAGAGCAAGGAGCTGGCACAGCGCATACAACAAGTGATGGCACTGGAACTGGACAGGGACAATGCCAGACAGGCGAAAGCGAACGACAGCTATTATCTGCTCAAGAAGACATCCTCGCCGATCGTCATAGTGGAGTGCGGCTTCCTGTCTAATTATGAGGAGGCTCAGAAATTGTCATCGGATTTGTATCAGGAGAAGGTTGCCTGGGCAATTCATTTGGCAATTATGCAATGGTTGAACAGCAGTTCGGAATAGAGAAGGATACGAAGGTGAAAACAAGACTGGTCCGGATGGATGAACAACATATTGATGCGGCACTTGTTAAGGAGGCCGGGGATGTGATTAAAGCGGGCGGTCTTGTGGCGTTTCCGACGGAGACAGTGTACGGTCTGGGCGGTGATGCTTTGAATCCCTTGTCTTCGGCTAAAATATATAGCGCGAAAGGAAGACCCTCCGATAATCCCCTGATTGTGCACATTGCGGATATGGGGGCACTTGACGCAATCGTGCGTGAGATACCGGACAGCGCGGGAAAACTTGCGGATAAGTTCTGGCCCGGACCGCTCACCATGATTCTGCATAAATCGGAAGCGGTTCCCTATGAGACCACGGGAGGTCTGGATACGGTGGCAGTGCGTATGCCTGTGCACGGTGTGGCGAGGGAACTCATACGGGCAGCAGGCGGCTATGTGGCGGCACCCAGCGCGAATCGTTCCGGGAGACCGAGTCCTACATTGGCCAAATACGTCATAGAGGATATGGACGGCAGGATTGAGATGATTATTGACGGCGGAGATGTGGAGATCGGTCTGGAATCCACCATTGTAGATCTGACGGCGGAACGACCGATTATTCTCCGTCCGGGCTATATTACCAGACAGATGCTGGAACAGGTGTTGTCTGCGGTGGAAGAGGACAGCACGATCATGCGTGACGATTCCGGACAAGCTCCCAAGGCACCGGGCATGAAGTACAGGCATTACGCCCCCAAGGGGGACCTGACGATTGTGGACGGAACGGCAGAATGTGTGGTAGAATATATCAATACCCGTATTGCGATGCATCGGAATGATAATAAAAGAACAGGCGTTATAGGAACGGATGCGAGTGTGAAAGAATACAGGGCTGATGTGTGTAAGAGCGTGGGGAAGCGCAGCGATGAGGAAGCAATCGCAAAGGAGCTGTATCGTGTGCTGCGAGAACTTGATGACGAGAATGTGGAAATCATCTATGCGGAATCGTTTGACACGGACGGCATCGGACAGGCTGTCATGAATCGGCTTCTGAAAGCGGCGGGCCACAAAATAATTCATGTTTAAATATATGTATACATGTGTTATACAACAATAGTTATTTTACAGAGGCGAATGGGGAGGAAAATGACAATGATAGCAATCGGTAGCGATCACGGTGGATATGACTTGAAGGAAGTGATTGTAGCACATTTGAAAGAGCAGGGTATTGCAGTTAAAGATTACGGGTGTAATGATAAGAGCTCCTGCGATTATCCTATTTACGGGCGAGCGGTCGCCGAGGCAGTGGCAAAAGGGGAATGTGAGAAGGGTATCGTCATCTGTACGACGGGCATAGGCATCTCCATCACGGCAAATAAAGTCAAGGGCATACGGTGTGCTCTGTGTGCCGACACGTTGACGGCTCAGATGACGAGGCAGCACAATGACGCTAATGTACTTGCCATGGGCGGCGGTATTGTGGGACCCAATCTTGGCATCAGTATTGTGGACGCCTTTTTGAATACGGAGTTTTCCGAGGAAGAGAAACATCGAAGGAGAGTAGGTTTGATCGAGCAGCAGCAGTGACTGCGAACGCGGAGGAAGTTTATGATAGGCAAGCGAAAATCGGCTGTCTTGATGGTGATGGTCTTATTGCTTGGACTTACCACCGTCACCGTGCAGGCGACGGAGGAGACTCGCCAACAGATTCACGAAGCCGAAGAGGAAAAGAAAAATACGGAATCCATGCTGGAAGAGACGGAACAAAATATAGATGCGCTGAACCAGCAGAAAGATTCCCTGCAGGGCACTTTGACAACTTTGAATACGGAACTCTCTCAAGTGAGCAATAATCTGAGCGATCTGGAAGATAAGATTGCAGCCAAGGAGGCGGAGATTGACGAGATGAACGATAAAATCCAACAGGTCCAGGAGGAGCTGGAGGAGGCGATCCGTCTCAAGGATGAACAGTATGCGACCATGAAGCAGCAGATTAAATTTATGTACGAGAGAAGCGACTATCTGTATTTGGAATTGTTTTTTTCCGCGGGCAGTTTTTCTGATTTTCTCAATAAAAACAATTATATTGAGCAGCTGTCCTCCTATCAGCAGAAGGTGCTGGATGATTACAAAGACGCCCAGGCGAAGATGGAGGCCAAGGAGGCGGAGCTGCAGCTTGACATGGCACAGCTTGAGTCCGACAAAGAGGAGTTGGATGACTATAAAGTACAGGTAGTGGCGGAGCAGAGCCGTGTTTCCGGTCTGGTCAGTCAGACCTCCAAGTCTATCAACGCAACTGCCGGACAGATATCGGATGCAGAGGCGACGGCACTTGCCTATGAGCAGCAGATCAAGGAACAGGAAGCGAATCTTACGGCACTGAGAGCGAAATTGGCTGAGGAGATCCGTATGGCGGAGTTGGCCGCGCAGTCAAGCTGGCGGGATATCTCCGAGGTGAGTTTCGGTGAGGGTGACAGATACCTGCTTGCGAACCTGATTTATTGTGAAGCGGGCGGCGAATCGTATGAAGGACAGGTGGCGGTGGGTTCCGTCGTGATGAATAGGGTATTGAGTTCGGTTTATCCGAATACAATAACAGGAGTTATCTATCAATCGGGACAGTTTTCGCCGGTGGCAAGCGGTCGATTGGCGCTGGCGCTTGCAGAGGGCAGAGCGACCGCCAAGTGTTATCAGGCGGCGGATGCGGTCATGAGCGGAACCACAAACGTGGGTAACTGCGTGTACTTTAGGACTCCGATAGAGGGTATTGCCCCGAAATATACGATCGGCGGGCATATATTCTATTAAGTTTGTTTTTTCATATGACACAAAAAGGCACGACGGAGTTAATCTGTTGTGCCTTATCTTCGTTATTTATATATATTCTTCTGCAGACTATTCTGCAATCACATTTTCAATCGGCTCTTGCAACTTGATAAAGTCCCCCGCGTAGATGATTTCCAGCAGAGCATTCAGGTTGAACAGAGAAGTTTTCAGCGTACTCTCAGTGATAAGCTTCTCATTTAATGCCGTTACCAGTTCGTCAATATCCACTACCTTGACAAATCCGTCGGGATAGACGATCACATCCGCAAGCAGATCGGTGACTATGTAAGTGTCCGTTTCGGGTTGATGCTCGTAAGATACAATGTCACAGTACCAGTAAAGCAAAGAGCCGTCCTCACGGTAGAATTTGCTGACTTTGAAACCTTCGTGCAGATAATAGCAGGAGTATCCGTGATGCAGATCCTTACGCGGTTTTAATGTGTGCCATCCGGTGATGATCTTGTCATCGTCGCGGACAAGGACGTGGTCGTCTTTCAAAAGAATACATTCTTCAGGGATCAGTCTTTTGCGATAGAGAATCGGATCTGCCATAGTACCTCCGTGAATGGAAATGATATATCGTTATTCTTATACGTTACGTTACACTGACAATAGTAAAAAGTCAATGTAAATTATGACAAAACATATTCTTTTTTATCCATTTTTCACAATTTTGCTGGACATAAGTACCAGAAATGGTTATAATTTTATTCGTGGACTATATTTGCCATTGTATGCCTGATATACGGGTGATTGCATAAACAAATATGGAGAAGGGGAAAGTTGTGAAGAATAATAAAAAAGTTTATCAGGCGCTTATGACGATAAGTCAGTTTGGTATCAACATGCTTGTTCCCATCTTTATTTGTTCTTTTGCC
>JAFLTD010000105.1 GCA_022510625.1 Lachnospiraceae bacterium | reverse complement strand
TATGAGAATAATAACAGGAGGATTTGTACCATGAAAAATGAAAAGACTTATGAACTGGTGCTTACGGCACTGTTCACCGCCATAATCGTGATTATGGCATTCACACCGCTGGGATACATCCCGCTTGTAGTCATCAATGCGACGATCATTCATATCCCGGTCATCCTTGGAGCGCTATTTCTCGGACCGAAGAAAGGTGCATTTTTAGGATTCGTATTTGGTTTAACCAGTTTTATCAACAACACATTTAAGGCAGCTACGGCATCGGCATTTGTGTTTTCGCCGGTCCTGGCTTACAACGTAGTCGGCGTATCCGGTATTTTCAAGAGTTTGTATATCTGCTTTGTACCGAGAATATTGGTCGGCGTGGTTCCCTATTTTATCTACGTGCTGATTCGCGGTGCGCTTAAGAGCGAACAGAAAGCAGGAAGAATCGTTGTTGATTTAGTGGCATCTTTGATTTTATTTGTTTCCGTCAGGGCATTTTTAATACGTCTATTTCCCGAGGCGCTCAGCGCACTCGTTTGCACGCTTATCGGTCTTGCGGCGGGTATCGTGCTTATGGCAGTGCTCACAGTAAGCGGACTTAAGAAAGGCTCCGCCAATATCGCTCTCGCATATGCGGGATTGTCGGGCGCTTTCACCAATACGCTGTTTGTCATGAGCGGCATCTTTATCTTATATAAGGATGCCTACGCACAGGCGGTAGGTGTTGCGGGAGAGGCAGTGCTCGATGTTATTATGGGTGTCGTGACATTTAACGGTATCGTGGAAGCTGTCGTTGCAGCCATCATCGTGGCGGGTGTCGGATTCGCGCTTACGAGAGTGAAACCGATTTATTCTCATGAGACGGCTTCCAAACAATAGAAGGATAAATTGACAGAAAGCAGGGGTTAGGCATGATTCTAGCGATTGATATCGGAAATACAAATATAGTAATTGGATGTATTGAGGGAGAGCAGGTGAGGTTTGTGGAACGTGTGTCCACGAACCTATCTAAAACGGAGCTGGAATATGTGGTGGAGTTTCGGACGCTTTTCGAACTGTACCATATTGACATTGCGAACATAACCGGCAGTATTATTTCCTCGGTAGTTCCGCCCCTGAATAATATTGTGAATGCGGCGCTTCTTAAACTTTTTCAAAAGGAACCGCTTGTAGTGGGACCGGGGCTGAAAACGGGATTGAATATCCTGATGGATAATCCGGGACAGCTTGGTGCCGATCTGGTGGTCAATGCGGTTGCCGGCTTGAAATATTACGGGGCACCAATTATCATGATTGATATGGGAACCGCCACCACCATCAGCGTTGTGGACGATAAGAAGAACTATATCGGCGGTATGATTCTGCCCGGAGTCAAGGTTTCTCTGGACTCTCTCGTCAACCGTACGTCTCAGCTTCCGCGAATCAGTCTGGAAGCGCCGAAGAAGGTGATAGGCAAAAACACCATTGAGTGTATGAAGAGCGGTATCGTGATGGGGCAGGCGGCTTGTCTGGACGGCATGATTGAGCGTATTTTTGACGAGCTCGGTTACGAGGCACCTGTGGTGGCAACGGGCGGATTGTCCGGCAGCATCGTGCCCTACTGCAAGAGAGAGATCATCTACGATAACGAATTGACTCTCAAAGGATTGGGAATTATATATCATAAGAATGTGGAATAAGGAAGTAACACGCAAGGAAAGCGTTACGATATTTGTGTAAGTTTCGATAAAATACAAAACTATTCCATGATAGGAGAGTTTTGACTTAAGAAGAACGGAGGAGATAAAATGTTAGCAGGCAAACACATTGTCCTTGGAGTGACGGGAAGTATCGCAGCATATAAGATTGCGTCTCTTGCCAGTATGCTTGTAAAGCAGAAGGCGGATGTGACTGTCATTATGACGAACAATGCCACTAATTTTATTAATCCGATTACTTTTGAGACACTCACCGGCAATAAATGTCTTGTAGATACTTTTGACAGAAACTTTGAGTTTCAGGTCGAGCATGTGTCGCTGGCGAAGCGGACAGATGTATTTCTTGTGGCTCCCGCCTCCGCCAATGTGATTGCCAAGGCGGCCCACGGAATTGCGGACGACATGCTGACGACCACACTGCTGGCGTGTACCTGCCCGAAGATTTTCGCACCGGCTATGAATACCGCCATGTACCGGAATCCTATCGTGCAGGATAATATAAAGATACTTGAACGTTACGGCATGGAGGTGATTAACCCTGCCAGCGGTTATCTGGCGTGCGGAGATACGGGTGAAGGCAAGATGCCCGATCCGGAGGCACTCTATGAATATATTGTAAAAGCGCTTACTCCTAAGGATATGGCAGGTAAGAAAGTGCTTGTCACCGCTGGACCTACACAGGAGAAGATGGATCCGGTGCGCTACATCAGTAATCATTCCACCGGCAAGATGGGATATGCCATTGCCAGAGCCGCTACGCTGCGGGGCGCAGAAGTGACACTGGTGTCAGGGAAAGTCAACTTGCAGCCGCCCATGGGCGTTCGCGTGATACCTGTCGTGTCGGCGGCGGATATGGCACAGGCCGTGAAGGAGACGGCAGCCGATCAGGACATCATTATCAAAGCGGCTGCAGTTGCCGATTATCGTCCTGCTGTGACGGCAGATGAGAAGATTAAGAAGAAAGATGATGAGTTATCCATTGCGCTGGAGCGCACAGAGGATATTCTTGCATGGCTGGGTTCGCATCGCCACGAAGGGCAATTCCTGTGCGGCTTTTCAATGGAGACGGAGCACATGGTTGAGAATTCACGTGCCAAACTGGAAAAGAAGAATATCGATATGATCGTCGCTAATAATTTAAAGCAGGAAGGTGCGGGCTTCGGAACCGACACCAATGTAGTGACACTTCTGACGAAGGACGAGACGGTGGAATTACCTATGATGAGTAAAGAAGAAGTGGCAGATAAACTGCTTGATTATATTATGAAGAAAGTGTAGCGGAGGGAATTATGAGAATCGGTATGGGATATGATGTCCACCGCTTGGTTGAGGACAGAAAACTGATTATGGGCGGTGTGGAAATACCGTATGAGAAAGGGCTTCTGGGCCATTCGGACGCGGATGTGCTTCTGCATGCCATTATGGACGCACTGCTCGGTGCGGCGGCACTGGGGGACATCGGCAAGCATTTTCCGGACACGGATCCCGCATACAAGGGAATTTCCTCTGTGAAGCTTTTGAAGCACGTAGGTGCGCTTCTGGAAGAAAACAAATTTCTGATTGAGAATATCGATGCAACCATTATCGCGCAGGCGCCGAAGATGCGCCCGTATATCGATCAGATGCGGGAGAATATCGCATCGGCGCTTCAGATTGAAGTGGAGCAGGTCAATGTTAAAGCTACTACGGAAGAAGGCCTGGGTTTTACGGGCACGGGAGAGGGAATCTCTGCGCAGGCGATCTGTATGCTCACGAGTCCCAGAGAATTGTACAGCGAGGATGTCGCTGCGAGAGGATGCGAAGGCTGCAGCGGATGCCCGAGAAATATGTAGGCATTCTGCAGACAGTAATGACAGCATGCAGAAATGAAAATCCAATTGACAAATCACCCGTTTTTGCATATTCTAATAGCATAAACCGATATATAGTAGTGGACAGTGAAAGGGAAGAGTACCTTATTCGGAAGCGACAGAGAGGAACCGTCATCGGCTGAAAGCGGTTTTGGTGGAGAAAATGGGAAGTGCGCCCCGGAGTCCGGCATATGCCCGGCTGACCCCGTTATAGGTTTTGAGTGAAAGAATGCAGACAGACAGCATTCTTTAAGTAGAGTGGAACCGCGGATTATTTCGTCTCTATTTCCCGATCGGGATAGGGAAGAAGCCGCGGTGTTTTTATTAAGCGCATAAGAAAAACAAGTAGCGCATAAGAGGCATTTGTTTTTCTTTTGAGTATATATTTAGAAGTCAGAAAAGGAAACATATCATGGGTTTTATTCAAAATATAAAAGAAGAAATCAAGTTGATACGTGAGCGCGACCCGGCTATTCACTCTAACATGGAAGTGTTTCTGTACCCAAGCTTCCGGGTGATGATCTACTACAGAATGGCGCACAGGCTGTACCTTAAGAAACATTATTTCCTGGCAAGATGGCTTTCACAGAGGGCGGTCCGCAAGACCGGCATCGAAATCCATCCCGGCGCGCAGATTGGTAAAGGGTTTTTTATCGATCACGGCAACGGGGTCATCATAGGTGAGACGACGGTCATTGGCGATAATGTGACGCTGTACCAGGGCGTGACGCTGGGAGGTACCGGCAAGGAGCAGGGCAAGAGACATCCCACCATCGGCGATAATGTAATGATCAGTACAGGAGCGAAGGTGCTGGGGTCGTTTACAATAGGCGAAAACAGTAAGATTGGAGCGGGCAGCGTGGTGTTAGAGGAAGTGCCGCCCAATTCCACTGTGGTCGGCGTGCCCGGGCGGGTAGTGAAGCGCAATAACAGGTCGCTGCCGCAGGATGAATTGGATCAGATTAACCTGCCCGATCCCGTGCGGGAAGATATCATGGTTTTACAGCATGCCAACTCGGAACTGACGAATCGTCTGCTGGACTTGGAGCAGGAGTTACGGCTGCTTAAGGCAGGTAAGGAATAACAGGGAAGATACAGGGAAGTACTCTTATCGCACAGAGCACTTCGGAACGGAGGAGATTATGAAAGTTTTTAACACGTTATCGAGACAGAAAGAGGAGTTTGTACCGCTGCAGGAGGGCAAGGTCAGCATGTATGTCTGCGGTCCCACGGTGTATAACCTGATCCATATCGGCAATGCCAGACCGATGGTCGTGTTCGACACTGCCAGGCGTTATATGGAGCATAAAGGTTATGCGGTCAATTATGTCTCCAATTTTACGGATGTAGATGATAAGATTATTAAGAAGGCGAATGAGGAAGGCGTGGATCCGTCCGTGATCTCCGAGCGCTATATTGCTGAGTGTAAGAAGGACATGGAGGCCCTCAACGTGAAACCCGCGACGGTTCATCCCAAGGCGACCGAAGAGATTGACGGTATGATTGAGATGATACAGACCCTGATTGACAAAGGGCATGCTTATGTGGCGCAGGACGGTACGGTATATTTTAAGACAAGAAGCTTTAAGGATTACGGCAAACTTTCCCACAAGAATCTGGACGATCTGCGAAGTGGCGAGCGTTCCCTGTTGGTATCCGGCGAGGAGCAGAAACAGGACCCGCTTGACTTCGTATTGTGGAAGCCCAAGAAAGAAGGGGAGCCTTACTGGGAGTCTCCGTGGTGCGAGGGACGTCCGGGATGGCATATCGAGTGTTCCGTTATGAGCAGAAAGTATCTGGGCGAGGAGATCGATATTCATGCGGGAGGAGAGGATCTGATCTTCCCTCATCATGAGAATGAGATTGCGCAGTCGGAGGCAGCCAACGATAAAGAATTTGCCAAATATTGGATGCACAATGCTTTCCTCAATATCAATAACAGAAAGATGTCCAAGTCTGCCGGGAATTTCTTTACGGTCAGGGACATCAGCGAGAAATATGATCTGCAGGTGCTCCGTTTCTTCATGCTTTCTGCCCACTACAGAAGTCCTTTAAACTTCAGTGCGGATCTGATGGAAGCTGCCAAGAACGGATTGGACCGTATCGTAAGCTGCGTGGGCAATTTGAGCTTTCTTATGGAAAATGCGGCTGACGGTGAGATGTCTGTGGATGAACGAAGGCTGGTAGAAGAGGCCGAAACGTATGTTACGAAATTCGATGAGGCGATGGACGACGATATCAACACGGCGGATGCCATCTCCGCTATCTTTGAGCTTGTTAAGTTTACCAATACGAATGTATCAGAGCAATCCGGCAAGGCGTTTATCCGGGCGCTCAAGGATGAGATTGTCATGTTGTCCGATATCTGCGGTCTGATCGTGGACAAGAAGGAAGAGATTCTGGAGACGGAGATCGAGGCGCTGATTCAGGAGAGACAGGACGCGAGAAAGGCGAAGAACTTTGCGAGAGCGGATGAGATCAGAGATATGCTGGCTGCACAGGGCATTATTCTGGAAGATACGCGAGAGGGAGTCAAATGGAAGAGAGCGTAACCATCTTAGATGCAATCAAAAAGGAATTTGACTGTAAGGAGACAGACCTAAGAACCTACTCACCGCTGACACTTGCATATATCGGGGATGCCATATTCGATCTGGTGATCCGCACGATCGTGGTGGAGCGGGGAAATAAGTCGGCCAACAATCTTCACAGAAAGACGGTGGCTTATGTGAATGCCCGTGTTCAGTCGAAGATGATTGATGCGTTGGAAAGTGAATTGACGCAGGAGGAACTGGCTGTATATCATCGCGGGCGGAATGCCAAGTCATACACGGCGGCCAAGAATGCATCTGTCATTGAATACCGTAAAGCCACAGGACTTGAGGCACTTTGCGGGCACCTGTATCTTGACGGGCAGCAGGACAGGCTGCTGTATCTGATCCATGAAGCGATTGAGAGAGTCGGGATGAAGATATAAGGAGCGCATAAGAAAAACAGGCGACGCTGAAAGCGCGGGCTTGCGAGTCTGAGTAAAACGAGGAACAACATATGGAGTACAACGAATTTACAATAGAGGGCAGAAATGCCGTGATTGAGGCGTTTCGCTCGGGAAGAACAATAGACAAGCTGTTTGTTTTGGACGGGTGTCAGGACGGACCGGTCATGACGATCAAGCGGGAGGCCGCTAAAAAAGGCTGCCCGGTCAAGTATGTGACGAAAGAACGTTTGGATCAGATTTCCGAGACGGGAAAACATCAGGGCGTCATTGCCTACGCGGCGGCCTATGCCTATGCGGAGGTGGAGGACATTCTGAATAGGGCACGGGATAAAGGGGAAGCTCCCTTTATTTTTCTGTTGGATAACATAGAAGATCCCCACAATCTGGGTGCCATCATTCGTACGGCTAATTTAGCCGGTGCGCACGGTGTCATTATTCCGAAGAATCGTGCCGTTGGATTGACGGCAACGGTTGCGAAAGCTTCGGCGGGTGCCATCAACTATACGCCCGTGGCCAAAGTGACCAATTTAGGGCAGACGATAGAGGATCTGAAGAAAGAGGGACTATGGTTTGTATGCGCGGATATGGACGGTACCCGCATGTATGATCTTGATTTGAGAGGACCTGTCGGGATGGTGATCGGTAATGAGGGAAGCGGTGTCGGGCGGCTCGTGAAAGAGAAATGTGATTTCATCGCATCAATTCCGATGAAAGGTGACATTGATTCGCTCAATGCCTCCGTGGCGGCAGGTGTGCTGGCCTATGAGATAGTCAGGCAGCGCAGTTTATAACGCTGATCTTAACAGATTGATAGGTAAATGGGAGAAAATCCGTTGATAGTTAGAAAATGACAGGTTGATATATATGAAAAGATTAAATGAGTATTTGATAGTTTTGATTTTCATATTGACAGCGATTTTAGCGATTACAGTCGGGTTTAAGGCGTATCAGCAGTATGATGAGGACAGGCGGCTTGCCAGAGAGCAGGAGGAGATGGAGCTGGCACAGGTGTTTGCCCGTAACAGGGAGGCACAGGCTCGTGTGCAGGAGATGGAAATGGAGATTCAGCAGCTGGCTGACGACAAGGATGAACTGCAGCGGTTCATTGCCAGGATACAGAATGAAGAGATCGATTATGATGCAATGCCGGAGAGGGGTACGGTCTCAGACAACAGAACGGTCTCAGATAACAGTACGGTCTCAGGCAACGGCACAGTCTCAGGCAACGGTACGGTCTCAGATAACAGTACGATTCCGGGTAATACTACAGTATCCGAAAATCATACGGTTTCAGACAATGTTACGGTGACAGGTAATGCCGCGGTGTCGGGCAATGATACGGTATCGGACAACAGTTCTGAAGATGAAGAAGATTATATGACTTTGGCGGAACGTCGATTAATTCAATCATCCCTGGAAGAAACATGGAAAGTCGGTCGGGAAGACCGGCAGAGAATTGCTGAGAGTAAGATGGATTTTTCTGAGATGAGAATCGCATGTCTGGGTGACAGCATCACGGCGGCGGCAAATCTGGAACAAGAAGAGAATTACCGGCAATACGCATACCCTGAGAGGCTTAAGGAACTGTTGGGCGCAAAGGAAGTTTATAATCTGGGTATCGGGGGTTCATCTATTGGCAGATACTGGGCGGATGCCTATGTGGATCGCTATCGGGATATACCGGAGGATGCGGATATTATCATTGTCATGGGCGGTACCAATGACGGATTCTGCGTCTCGGATAAAGAATTCGGCAATTTGGATGAGCGTGCCGAGCGCACTTTCTGCGGAGACTTGGATGAATTGATGAGTGGACTGCGTGAGCATTATCCGGATGCGGACATATTCTTTGCCACGCCGCTTCCCAATGTGCTTCATGACTACCTGATGAGCGAGCGGGATTATCTGCTGCCGCAGCAGAATTTTGCGGAAGTGATTCTTACTCTGGCAAAGGAGTACGACTATAATGTTATCGACCTGTACAATTCCAACATTCTGGATTCTCATGACGCCGGTATTATCGCGAATTATATACCGGACGGTGTGCATGGGAATCGTGAGGGATATCAGATAATTGCGGAGCATTTTGCAGCGGAGCTGATACGGTATTATGAAGGAACCGATTGAGGATGAGTGCGTATGGATAAAGATTACAGACAATACAGTGATGAAGAGCTTATCGTCCGCCTCAGAGACGGCGAGAGCGGTATCACGGAATATCTTATGAACAAGTACAAGAATCTGGTCCGGAGCAAAGCGAAATCCATGTATATACTCGGAGCGGACAGTGACGATCTGATTCAGGAGGGCATGATTGGACTGTTTAAGGCACTGCGTGACTATGACAGCGGCAGAGATGCGAGCTTTCTGACTTTTGCCGATCTGTGTGTGTCAAGACAGATGTACACGGCGGTGCAGGCATCCAGAAGACAGAAACACATTCCTTTAAACACGTACATTTCCCTGTACGGCAGTGTAAATACCGATCGGGAGGGTGAGCAGGAGGAACTTGTCAATGTGCTCGCCATACATGCAGGTCAGAGTCCTGAGGAGGTCGTGATTGACAGGGAGAACGTGATACAGCTGGAGAAGGCTATCGAGCAGGAACTCAGCGGTTTTGAGAAACAGGTTCTTGATCTGTACCTGACCGGTATGGGATACCAGCAGATAGCCAAGGTGCTGGGAAGAGACGATAAATCTACAGATAACGCCTTGCAGAGAATCAAGACCAAATTGAAGAAGCGATTGAGCAGGCAGCACACTTGACAAAGCAAAAAAGCCTATGCTATACTACAATTCGGTGATTGCGCAAGTGTTGCCGTGATATGCTGCCGTGGCTCAGTCGGTAGAGCGTCGCATTGGTAGTGCGGAGGTCACGGGTCCGATTC
>JAFLTD010000104.1 GCA_022510625.1 Lachnospiraceae bacterium | reverse complement strand
TTTGCATGCATAAATGGAAAAGGAAGGTGAATGTTATGCAACACAGAATTAAATTAAGACCGGATGAAGTGAAGGACTTTGTTTCAGCTGCAGCCAATTGCATCTTTGACGTGGACATCTCCTATAACAGTTTTGTGGTGGATGCCAAGTCCATTATTGGTGTGTTGGGACTTAATTTCAATCAGGTTCTGACAGTTTCCTGTAATGGGTATGATGCTGAATTCGAAAGATTCCTTAGCAAATTTGCAGTAGCTTGCTAATCATATAATCCGGAAGGAACAGGTTTCATTGACTCCCTATCTGAGATATCGTAATATCTTAGATAGGGAGTTTTTGCGCGTATAAGCAGAGTCAGAAGTCGTGCAATGTGTACATATGCTTGCATATAAGTGTGCATTGCGCGGCTTATGACGAGCAACGCGAATGAGGAATACGGAGTATTCCGAATCTGCTTATGCGTGCTGCTTATATCATTAAGAAATAGGGCAAGAAACTATGGAAATACACATTTCGGTCAGGAGTCTGGTGGAATTTATCCTGCGCTCCGGAGATATTGACAATCGAAAAGCGGCGTCCTCTGAAAATGCAATGCAGGAGGGCGGTCGTATCCACCGTATGATACAGCGGCGAATGGGCCCGGAGTATCAGGCAGAGGTGTCCTTAAGCTACCGGTATCCTGCGGGAGAGTATGAAATCCTGATTGAGGGCAGAGCGGATGGTATTATCATTGAACCGCACGGGGATATGAGTGCTGTGCCGGAATTGCCGGATTCAGAAAGCACACCGGACCAGGCACGTAATATTACGGTGACGATTGATGAGATCAAGGGCACTTTTCATGACCTCAAAAAGATGAAAGATGCCGTGCCGGTGCATTTGGCGCAGGCAAAATGCTATGCCTATATTTATGCTGTCCAGAACGATCTGAAAAACATCCGCGTCCGTATGACTTACTGTCATATGGAGACCGAAGAGATAAGGTATTTTCATTATGAATATTCCTTTGTGGAACTGCGCGAATGGTTTGAAGAAGTGTTGGAGCAGTACCGCAAGTGGGCGGACTATGACTTTAAATGGCGGCAGTTACGACAAATATCCATCAAAGAGCTGCAATTTCCGTTTGATTACAGAGAGGGCCAGAAAGATCTTGTCGCATACGTTTATCAGACAATCTATCATAAGCGTAAACTTTTCATTGAGGCGCCCACCGGAGTGGGAAAAACAATCTCAACTGTTTTTCCGGCAGTGAAAGCCATGGGTGAGGGGATGTGTGAGAAGATATTCTATCTGACGGCCAAGACGATCACGCGCACGGTGGCGGACAATACATTTGCCCTGCTTCGGGAGCACGGACTCAAGTTAAAGAGTGTGGTGCTGACAGCAAAGGACAAAATCTGCTTTATGGAGGAGACAGAGTGCAATCCCGAGTATTGCCCCTACGCAAAAGGGCACTACGATAGAATTAACGAGGCAATGTATGATCTTCTCACCCATGAGGACACATACAGCAGGGAAATGATCGAGGAATATGCAAAGAAACACGAGGTTTGTCCTTTTGAAATGTGTCTGGACATGAGTCTGTTTTCCGATGCCGTCATCTGCGATTACAATTATGTCTTTGATCCGCATGTGTATCTGCGCAGGTTCTTCTCGGAAGGGATAAAAGGAGAGTATATTTTCCTGATTGATGAGGCTCACAATCTGGTGGAACGTGGCAGGGAGATGTACAGTGCCGTGTTGCGCAAAGAGGATTTTCTGGAGCTGAAAAGAACGGTGAAGGCATATGATGAACGGATAGCGTCCAATCTGGATAAATGTAACAAGGAACTGCTCGCTCTGAAAAGAGAGTGTGAAAATTATAAGGTGGAGGAATACATTGATCCCTTCGTGCGCGCGCTCATCAGGCTTGGCGCGGCAATCGACGACTATCTGGAAGACCATGAGGACAGCCCGGTCCGCAAGGATATATTGGAGTTTTATTTTGAACTTTCCCATTTCCTGGAAATGTATGAATTGGTGGATGAGAATTATGTGACTTACTCACAGATGGAGTCGGACGGCAGTTTTATTCTGAAACTGTTCTGTGTCAACCCGGCGAAAAATCTGCGGGAGTGTATGATGCGCGGGAGAAGTACGATTTTGTTCTCGGCGACGCTTCTGCCGATTCAATATTATAAGACGCTGCTCGGGGCGGACGAAGGCGATTATGAAGTATACGCGAAGTCTGTCTTTAGGCCGGAGAAGCTGGGACTCTACGTAGGGAGCGACGTGACCAGCAAATACACGCGCAGGGGCGATGAAGAATACTATCGGATTGCTTCCTATATCAATGAAGTAGTGCAAAAGAGGCACGGTAACTATATGCTGTTTTTTCCGTCCCATGTCTTCTTAAAAAATGTCCATGAAATCTACATGAAATATTTCAACGCGGACGAGAGCGTTGAGTGCATCGTTCAGGAAGACTATATGAACGAACAGGCGAGAGAGGAGTTCCTAAACAGGTTTACCGGCAATGAGGATTGTGACCTGAATGCACTGATTCAGATGGACATCGAGATGGAGGATGAGAAGAGTCTGGTGGGATTCTGCGTGATGGGCGGTATTTTCAGTGAAGGAATTGATCTGAAGAATGACAGTCTTATCGGAGCAATCATAGTGGGAACGGGTCTTCCTCAAGTGTGCAACGAGAGGGAACTGTTAAAGCAGTATTTCGACAGCTGGGGTGAGAACGGTTTCGACTATGCCTATCGGTATCCCGGAATGAACAAAGTGCTGCAGGCGGCGGGAAGAGTCATTCGCACCGTAGACGATTTCGGTATCGTGGCGCTTCTGGACGAGCGTTTCCTGACGCCCGCATATCAGAGACTGTTCCCCAGAGAGTGGAAACACTGTGAGATTGTGAATATTGACCGGATTGGTCATAAAGTGGAGCGGTTCTGGGATGAGTGGCTGTAACGTTGAGTTGGACATTGGCTAACCACTATGATTGGTTGTCAAAAAGTGAATCGATAGTGACTCCCAGAACCTTAGCAAGTCCCAACAGTTCGATATCTGTAACTGTTCTCTGCTTATCTTCAAGGCGTGACAAAGACCCCCTACATATGTAAATTGCCTGTTCCTCCAGCCTGTCTGATACATCTTGTTGGCTCATATGTTTTGCTTTTCTTATTCTGCGTACCGCATCGCCAATTAAGTTTTTATTCTCGGAATCAATAATCCTTGCCAATCGTAGCCACCACTCCTGATAAAGATATCTTGAAATAGGATATTTTTATGATATACTTAATTATTTTTAATTGTGTCCTGTAATAGGACAAAATAAAAAACGAAGTAGAAGAAATGTTGAAAAAAATAGTTAGATATGTAACTGCATAAATAATGTCTTGTCATAGGACAAAAATGTGATATACTTTAATGGATAGAATGTCCTATTACAGGACATAAAGGGAGGATAAAAAATGAAAAACAAGAACAAGATTATTTTAGGGTTGCTAATGCTTTGCATGGCAGTTATTCTGCCTGCTTGTGGTAAAAAAGAAAAGGAATTAGACGCGGAAGAGCAGCAGGTCAAGGAAGAATTGCAAGCAGTTTTTTCAGATTTGTATGATGAAGTTGATTCTGATTACAATGAGGAAAAAGACATAGATGAAGAAAAGGTTTCTTTTGATCCGAATGAACCGGGGATTAATGATTTAGATGTTGGCAGTGGTCTTGATCCCTATGCAATGGGGATTTTCGATGTTTTTGGATTTGATGAAAATTTTCCGATGCCTAAAGAGTCATTTGAAACAAAATGGAGCTATACTACTTATCCGTTCAGTGTAGATAAAAAAACCGGAGAACAGCCGGAGGGTGTGAGAGAGTATGAGTTGGAGTTGAAATTAACTCCTCAAAGTTATTCTGATTACATGACAGAAATTACGGATTACATCCGGACAAAATATGGGACAACAAATAAAATATATCCTAATAATCAGGAAGATTATCCTGAAAAGTGCGTCGTTTTTTTAGATAATGATTACATTCTTACTTTTTCGGATAGATGGGGTATTTATAACTTTCAGGTAGTAAAAGCTGAGAGGATGACCGTTGAAGGTACAGTGATAGAAGCAATTATAAATATGGATGGTTATCCAAATAAGATTAGGCTGAAAACTGATGATGGGGAAGATTATACATTTAGTCATGCAGCTTATTTTTTGATATATGTTGGAATGGATGTTCCTTTTTATGAATGTGAATTTGAATACCCTGAAGATGGGGACAGAGTGAAAGTTACTTATCTAAAATTTTATGAAGGATATATGCCCTCAGATAGTACAGAATATATAACAGATTTTGAATATCTAAGCACCGTCAATGATGGAGGATCGGATGACGGCGAAGACAGCACTGATCTTTTAGATGAGGCAGAAGAGTCAGAAACAGAATAGATAAAATTCTTTTTATGTAAAAGAAATCCTGGAGAGCAGCCATTCTCCGGGATTTTTAATTTAAGCTGACATGCAAATAGTCGTTTCACTCTCTTATAAGTGCATGTTATAATTAAAGTTAGCATCATTTATGGTGGGATATAATGAATGTGGACTGATTATAAATCCAAAGAAAAAGGAACAGGCATGAATATTTACTTACTTCGTCACGGAGAGACAGACTGGAATAAAGAGGGACGCATACAGGGGCATACGGACATTCCTTTGAACCGGAAAGGAAGAATGCAGATTGCACAGACCGCAAAAGGCCTGGCGGGTATATGTCCCAATATCGATTCGATTATCTGCAGTCCGCTGGTAAGAGCACGCGAGAGCGCAGAGATTGCCGCAAAGGGCCTGCACTATCCGATAGATCAGATTATCGTGGAACCTATGCTCATCGAACGCTGCTTCGGCGAGGCGGAAGGTCTGACGGCGGAGGAACGGGCAAGGAGATACCCTAACTACCAATACTCTGATACAGGGTATCGTTTCCCGGGGATAGAGGAGTATGATGATTTGATGAAGCGGGCAGACAGTGTATTTCAGAAAATCGTGAGTACATATCAAGATAAGAAAAATATACTGGCTGTATCCCACGGAGCTATATTGGCTGCAGTTATTACGGTCGTAACGGATGGAAAAATCCCATATTTCAGTGATGCGATTTCTCTTGACTCAGGAAGTCTATACCGTGTCAGCTATACGGACGTAACAGTGGAATTAGCGAGATATAGCGATAAAGAGATGATGTTTAAAAACCTAAGTTTCTAAACCGAAATAATAATCAACTGTGTTTATGTCATATAGTACAAAATAATTCTGACCGATTAGGTCAACGCAGCAAAGCTATCTCTTCCCTATAAGGCGGTATCGTCTTCTTCGGATCATCGGGAGACGGAATATACGGTGTCTCCAATATTTTGGGCAGATGTAGGAAATCGGGGTGGTGGACGACATAGCGAAGGGCATCTGTGCCGATGGTGCCTTCCCCGATATTGGCGTGGCGATCTTTGCCGGTGCCGCGGGCATTCTTGCTGTCATTGATGTGAAACAGTGCGATTTGATCCTTTCCAATCAATTGATCAAATCGGTCAATCACTCCGTCGAAGTCATTTACAATATCATATCCGGCATCGTTTAGGTGGCATGTATCCATGCAAATGCGCAGTTTATCATTGTGGACAACCTTGTCATAAATCGTTGCCAGCTCCTCAAAGCTGCGTCCGATCTCCGAACCCTTGCCCGCCATAGTCTCCAGTGCGATATAGCAGTCATGCTTGTCCGTCAGCACCTCATTGAGACCCTCCGCAATCCGGTCAATACCCGCATTGACGCCCGCACCTACGTGGGCACCGGGATGCAGAATCAGAATGTGGGAGCCCATGGCAATGGTGCGCTCTATTTCCAGTGCGAGGAACTCCACGGCAATCTCATAAGTAGCAGGATTGACCGTGTTAGCCAAATTGATGATATAAGGGGCGTGTACAACGAAGTCTTCGATTCCGTGGGCGCGCATACATTCCCAAGCGGAAGTGATATTTAACTCTGAAATATCCTTGCGCTTTGTATTCTGTGGTGCACCTGTGTATAACATGAATGTGTCGGCATTGTAGGAGAGAGCCTCTTTGACCGACCCGAGCATCATTTCTTTGCCGCTCATTCCCACATGTGATCCCAATTTCGGCTGCATATTCTGATCTCCTTCTATAGTTGACTTATGACGTCAAGCCACAAAATCTATTGACTGACTCGGAATTATTATACAACATTTATTGATAACTTTCATCATGGAAAAATATGAAAAAGACAAAAAATAATATAAAATTACGAAAACATCACCCTGTTTTTGACAAAAAAGGAAGAAGGGTCACAAATATATGACATCAATGTCGATGTGGATAACTTTGTGGAAATTGGGGATTTCTTTGGCATTTTGAAACAATTTTTTTAAAATAATAGAATAAAAGATGTGGAAAAGTCGAGAAACGGATTTTAGTTTATCAAAAAAGATACTTATTCGGTCAATAGAAATGGACTTTGCAATTCCGTGTCAACAATGATAAAATAGAGAGCGTAAATTTTAATTAAGGCGACAGATACATAATTACGAGAAACAAAAATTGAAGAGAAGAGGAGTAAAGCTATTATGTGGGCTTTCGAGAGTGTTTTTTATCAAATTTACCCATTAGGGTTTTGCGGCGCACCCTTTGAGAATGACGGGAATTTGGAGCATCGTATTCTGAAAGTGAACGACTGGATTCCTCATATGAAGAAATTGGGAATCAACGCGATTTATTTTTCTCCGGTGTTTGAGTCGGATACTCACGGTTACAACACGAGAGACTATCATAAGATCGACTGTCGGCTCGGAACGAATGAAGATTTTAAGGAAGTGTGCCGGAATTTACATGACAATGGCATCAAGGTGGTGTTGGACGGAGTCTTTAATCATGTGGGCAGAGGATTCTGGGCATTTCAGGATGTGCTCGAGAAACGCTGGGACTCTCCTTATAAGGACTGGTTCCACATTAATTTCGACGGCAATTCCAATTACAATGACGGACTTTGGTATGAAGGATGGGAAGGCAACTACGATCTGGTGAAGCTCAATCTGCGACATGGAGATGTGGTCAACCATATTCTTGACAGCGTTAAAGGCTGGGTGGAAGAGTTTGACATAGACGGTCTGCGTCTGGATGTGGCATATTGTCTGGATCATGATTTTGTCAGGAGGCTGAGAGGGTTCACGGACGGTCTGAAACCGGATTTCTATCTGCTCGGTGAGATGCTCCACGGCGACTACAATCAGATGGTCAACGATCAGATGCTGCATTCCGCTACCAATTACGAATGCTATAAGGGATTGTTCTCCAGCTTTAACAGCATGAACATGTTCGAGATCGTTCATTCACTGCTCAGGCAGTTCGGCCCGGAGAACTGGACACTGTACAAGGGCAAACACATGCTGTCTTTCGTTGATAACCATGATGTTACAAGAATTGCAAGCAATCTGACCAATGAGAAACATCTTCCGCTGATTTACGCGCTGTGCTTCGGCATGCCGGGAATTCCCTGCGTATATTACGGGAGTGAGTGGGGAGCTAAGGCGCATAAGAGCGAAGGCGATCCTGCACTGCGCGCCTGCTTCGAGGAGCCGGAGTGGAATGAACTGTGTGAGTGGATCGGTAAGCTCGCCGAAGCTAAGAAGAATTCCCAGGCGCTCAACTATGGGGATTTCCGTTCCGTGGTACTGACGAACAAGCAGTGTATCTTTGAACGTAAGTGTGACAGCGAGAGAGTGCTTGTGGCGATCAATGCGGACAGTGAGAGTTACACGGCACATTTTGATGCCGGCTGCGGTACGGCGGTGGATCTGATCAGCGGAGCCAAGCACGATTTCGGAGGCGGAAGTGAGCTGCCGCCGTACAGTGCCTTTTTGTGGAAAATGGAAAATTAACAAAAAACTATTGACAAAATTGTAGAATTTGACTATGATTTTTCTAAGTTTCAAGGGTGGGACTTCTTATTATTATATAGAAGTCCCTTTTTTGAATCTTGAAAGTTTAATAGGAGGAGAAAATTATGAAGAAAAAAATGTTAAGCCTTGTGCTTGCAGGTGCCTTGACAGCAGCATTACTTTCCGGCTGCGGTTCCGACGGCGCAAATTCCGGCAGCACAACGGACGGAGGAAGCAATGTAACAGACAGTGCTGATGCAGCAGATACATCGGACGCCGGCAATTCTGCAGATGCGGCAGATTCCACAGGCGGTGCAACCGCAGCAGGCGGCGCGTTTAAAATCGGCGGTATCGGACCCCTGACAGGCGGTGCGGCAGTGTACGGTATCGCAGCAAGAAACGGTTCCCAGATTGCGGTTGATGAGATCAACGCAGCAGGCGGTATCAACGGTATGATGATTGAGTTGAACTTTCAGGATGACGAGCTTGATGCCGAAAAGTCCATCAACGCATACAACACGCTGAAGGACTGGGGTGTACAGGTTCTCGACGGCTGTGTGACAAGCGGATGTTCCATCGCGGTATCCGATCTGACAGCGCAGGATCAGATTTTCCAGTTGACCCCTTCAGGTTCCGCAGTGGAGTGTGTACAGTATGACAACGCATTCCGTATCTGCTTCTCAGACCCTAACCAGGGTGTTGCGTCTGCACAGTATATCGGTGAGCACGGTCTGGCAACAAAGGTAGCAGTCATCTATGACAGTTCTGACATCTACTCTTCCGGCATCTACGAGAAATTTGCTCAGGAAGCAGCTAACCAGTCTTTTGAGATCGTGAATGCAGGCGCGTTTACGGCTGACAGCAACAAAGACTTTTCCGTACAGTTACAGCAGGCTAAGGATGCGGGCGCAGAGCTTGTATTCCTGCCGATCTACTATACAGAGGCTTCCCTGATTCTGACACAGGCATCAGACATGGGCTTTGATGTTCAGTTCTTCGGATGTGACGGTCTGGACGGAATACTTGGCGTTGAGAACTTTGATGCTTCTTTGGCTGAGGGTGTTATGCTCTTGACTCCGTTCGCGGCAGATGCGACGGATGATATGACAGTAAGCTTCGTAACCGAGTACCAGAACAGATTCGGTGAAATTCCGAACCAGTTTGCGGCAGACGGTTATGACACGATTTACACCATCAAGGCAGCAGCCGAGAAGGCAGGCATCACAGCAGATATGTCCAACGAGGAAATCTGTGCGGCATTGTCAAAGGCTATGACAGAGATCACAGTAGACGGTCTGACAGGCGAAGGCATCACATGGGATGCTTCCGGTGAGCCGACAAAGGCACCTAAGGCTGTAGTGATCAAGGGTGGCGTTTATACAGCAATGTAGTAAGACATGAAGAAGTTCTAAAGACGCTGCGCCAATGGACGCAGCGCCAAGAACTTCTACGACTTGCAAGCAAGCCTTTCATGTCTGGAAGAATCGCAAGCGATTCTTCCTATGACAATACACTAGCTTGGGTATGTGTCAATTTCTTAAGGAGCCCCTCGGAAAGCGTCAGCACTTAGCGAGGTTTCTCACGAGCTTAGTGTCTGTTACGCTTGAGGCGGAGCGAAAGCGCGGCGACGTAGAAA
>JAFLTD010000103.1 GCA_022510625.1 Lachnospiraceae bacterium | reverse complement strand
AATTTAATTCTGTGTTGCATAACATTCACCTTCCTTTTCCATTTATGCATGCAAAAGGCACACATAGAAAATTGTTTTCTTTCTCCTCATTTGAAATGATTATACACTATTAAAATGATTTGTAAAGAGGGTTTTTGTATCAAATTAAAAACAATTTTGCAGCTTTTCGGTGATTTTCACTAAGAACCAAATTCGACCATATAATCCCGGAAGCGTAGCGGCAGCATCTGCTGCTGCAGGTGAAGGTTTCGACGTTCCGTGATTGCGATCGTTTTATGGAAAAGCGTAAACAGCTCCTGATACCCGGCTTCTTTCTGTGACCATTGAAACGATTCTGCCATCACGTCACCGACGCCCGACACCTGATACCATTCCTCCTTCGCCGGGTGTACTCCGAACAGTCCTCTCTTCTCATCATGAATCATGAAATTCTCCGGTGCCAGCCGGTCCGCAAAATGGGGCATAAGAAACGCAAGTACATTGTTCTCCGGACCGATCTTGGCATACAGAACCCCCTGCTCCAGCTCCTGAAACCTCAAGAACTCGATCTCATGATGCGCTTCATTAGCCGTGCGCCTGGCAAGCTCAAAGGTTCTCGCAACATGGGGATTGCACAGATTCTCCATCGTGCGTCTTCCGCTGCCTGCGGTAATGCCCTCTACCACAGTCCGGTAGACTGCCTCACCTTTGTCCGGAAAGCGCGAAGCCGCCGCGCGGCAAATTGTGAGATACACTTCCTCTCCCAGCCTGCTCCTTAACGTACGAATCACTTTATCTGTCTTGACGGAATCCGGATGGCTGTACAGGTAAGCGGCAAACAGTCTGTAATTGTCTTCCTCTCCCACCTGCACGTGAATATGCTCGTGCCCCTCCCTCAAGGCGTAAGCATCGTAGATTGCCGTAAAGATTCCCTCAAGGGAGTCCTCACAGATGATGTATTTCTCTTCCATAGTAATCTCCTGTATTATATCAGACACGAGAAGATGCCTGATTATCTACACTCCTTCGAATAATGACATCTGCCGATATATCGTTCCGTCCGGCATAAAAGGCAATTTCTCCCCGCGTCCCATCCGGTTCTGATAGGTAAGATTTTGTACGATATAGTCCTCGTCAATCTTGGTCGGATACATCATTCTGCCGCCGCAGGTAATGAAATACAGGGCACGCTTTAAGACAACGCCCATCTTCTTTAAGTCCTCAAAAGTCAGATTTCCGAACCTTCTGGCGGCAATGATGCGCCTGGCACTTTTGACACCCACACCGGGAATGCGCAGCAACAGACGGTAATCCGCGCGGTTGACTTCCACCGGGAACACTTCCAGATGCCTTACCGCCCAGTCCGCCTTCGGATCAATCGCCATATTGAAGTTCGGACGGTCCGCTGTCAAGAGTTCATCCACCTTGAAATCATAAAAACGCAGCAGCCAGTCCGCCTGATACAGCCTGTGTTCACGAAGAAGCGGCGGACCTGCGGTTGCGGCAGGAAGATCTTTGTCCTCGTTAACGTTTACAAACGCCGAATAATATACTCTCTTTAATGAAAATTTGTCATACAGATTCTCCGCCACCGACATAATCTGATAATCGCTCTCCGGCAGCGCACCCACTACCATCTGAGTTGACTGTCCCGCTTCACAGAAATGCGGTGCATGTTTATATAAGGTAAGTTCGTTCTTATTGACCGTGATACCGTTCTGAATCTGCCGCATCGGTTTTAAAATATTCTTGCGGTGCTTGTTCGGTGCCATCTCCTTTAATCCTTCCGCCGTCGCCATCTCAAGATTCACACTCATACGGTCGGCCAGATAGCCCGCTCTCTGAATCAGTATGGGATCAGCTCCCGGTATCGCTTTCACATGAATATACCCCTGAAAGCGGTGCACCGTGCGCAGTTTGTGTATCGCCTCACAGATTAGCTCCATCGTGTAATTCGGACTGTAGAGGATCCCCGAACTTAAGAATAATCCTTCTATATAATTGCGCCTGTAAAACTCCATGGTCAGCTCGCAGACTTCGTCCGGGGTAAAAGATGCCCGCGGCACGTCATTGGACTTTCTGTTAATACAGTACTTGCAGTCGTAGATACACTCGTTGGTAAACAGAATCTTCAGCAGTGAAATACATCTGCCGTCCGCTGCAAAGCTATGGCACACCCCCGCCGCCACGGTATTGCCGATTCCGGTGCCGTCATTCTTGCGTGACGAGCCGCTGGAACTGCACGACACATCGTACTTCGCGGCATCCGCAAGTATTTTCAACTTATCCATGACCGACATCTGCGGCGCTATCCTGACCTCCATCCTGCAATGCTCTCCTTCTATGCTATCTTTCGCTCTATCTTTTTAATCTTCCTCTATCTTTCTTTCAAACCAGTATGTGCTGCCGTCTTTCCATATTTATAACGAAACACTTATAGTCTGTCTTCTATGTATAGAACATATGTTCTATTTCAATACATCTTACCACACTTGCACATTTGTTTCAAGTCTTTTCAGAACATATGTTTTTATTTTGCAGTATTGGCAGAAATCACTTGATTTCTTTTCCCAAAAGCGGTTAAATAGTAATGAAAAAATTATAAGCGAGGTTTTCCAATGGATAACTTAATTATTCCAAAAGATTATAAGTCTTCGCTGAATCTGTACGATACACAGATCGGCATCAAGACTGTGAAAGACTTTTTTCAGACCCAGCTCGCAAAGGAGCTGCATCTTCTGCGCGTTTCCGCGCCTCTTTTCGTAGAGCCCTCTTCCGGGCTTAACGATAACTTGAACGGTGTGGAGCGTCCGGTCTCATTCGGCATCAAAGAACAGGGCGATGCGCCTGCGGAAGTGGTACATTCTCTTGCCAAGTGGAAGCGCTTTGCTCTTAAGAAATACGGTTTTTCCATGGGTGAAGGATTGTATACGGATATGAGCGCCATTAGGAGAGATGAGCAAACAGACAATATCCATTCCATCTATGTGGATCAGTGGGATTGGGAGAAGATCATTGACAGACAGGATCGCAATATTGATTTCCTGAAAGAGACGGTGCGCACGATTTACCGCGTACTACGCAAGACCGAGAAATACATGTCAATTCAGTATGACTACATAACGGAAGTTCTGCCTCAGGACATTTTCTTCATCACCACGCAGGAACTGGAAAATATGTTCCCGAACGACACGCCGAAGCAGCGGGAATATCATATTGCCAAGGCAAAAGGTGCTGTCTGCGTCATGCAGATCGGTGACTTATTGGAATCCGGTGAAAAGCACGACGGGCGTGCACCCGACTATGACGACTGGAGTTTAAATGCGGACATTGTCGTGTACTATCCTGTACTGGATATCGCTCTGGAGCTCTCCTCCATGGGTATCCGCGTTGATAAAGACGCACTGACAAGCCAGCTTGAAAAAGCGGGATGCCCGGAACGCGCCGAGCTTCCGTTCCAGAAAGCCGTTCTTGAAGAAACAGTACCGTTTACGATCGGCGGCGGTATCGGCCAGTCCAGAATCTGTATGTTCTATCTGCGCAAGGCACATATCGGGGAAGTACAGTCCTCCATATGGCCGCCCGAAGTTGTGAAAGAAGCGCAGGCGAGTGGGGTACAGTTATTATAGTATAAATAAACAAACTTCCCATACCTTGAATGAAGGTTTTCAAGACGCAACCCTCATTTAAGATTTATGGGAAGTTTGTTTATTTATCCCTTAATTCCTGTAGAATGTCTACTTGTTTCTCTTCTTCAAATTATACTCTATCACCTAAATTTTCAATCATATAATCATAAATTTCTTTTTCATTCTGACATTTCATTAGTTCTTTTGCCTCTTGCTCTGAAATCGTGATTTTTGATAGTTGACACAATTTGTCCATTATCATACTGCAAAAAATAATTCTCATCGTGCCGTATAATAGTAACACCGAAATTAGAATATGATTGCTCCATTTTATATCGACCTTTTTATACCGTTATCTCAATCTGATTCCCTTCAAATCCCACAATGCAACTTTCATAATAGCCGTCTCCCGTGGTTCTTGGTCCACTTATCACTTCGAACCCATCTTTTCTAAATCTTTCTGTGAGTAAATCGACCTTTTCTTTGCTACCAACCTGAAAAGCAATGTGTATATAGCCTGTTTGCAGCAGTTCTTTACCACTATGTGCCAGTTCCGGTCTAGTCATAAGTTCCAGTCGTGCTCCATCACCAAATGTAATGAAGTATGACCGAAAATCCGTTGTCTTATTATGATACCCGTCGTTAGATTTTCCGTCCAGATAATTCACGAAGAAATCTCTGGCTTTCTCCAGATCTTTTACATACATCGCAACGTGGTCAATTGTCATACTATTTACTACTCCCATTACGTAAAATGATAAAATTCGTCCGTCTCACGATCCCGATACTCATGCTTCTCATAATAACCGATCAGTGTACCGTCCTCATCACGGAGCGCAACCATGTATACGTCCTTATTTTCCTTCTCGTTATGGAATGTATATATCCGGTTATGGTCTGCACTTTCCGAAAACCACGCCACTACCTTCTTGATCATTTCGTTCGACCGCTCATTGTGGCAGTCTAGCAGGCTCTGCCCTACAAGTTTCGCCCCACCGCGCTTCGAATACCTTTCCACAGCCGCAGGATTCATATAGATAATCTTATGCTCCAGATTACAGATCACGACTACACATTGATCCTGTTCAATAACACTTTTAAAATAAGGTGATAAATCCATATGTACCCTCCTTGTTTTCTCTTGGCTTTTATATTTGTGACGGTTATTTATCTGTTAAATGGGACAAAAGTAAATTTACTTCCTTATCAGCCTCATCAATCTCGGTCGATTATATCTCTGCATGATCACAAAAATACTGTCAAATATAAACGCGGCACACGATGTGAGCACAAAGACACCGATAGAGCCAAACCAAACCGAAAATACAATGGGAACGAAGCTGAGTACCATATTTATTTCATGAACAATCTCTGCCTGACAGGTTACCTGTATAATCTCTTCCACAGAACATTTTTTTAAATCGAAGTCCTGCGGGTTAAACGTCGGGAACCGCTCTTTCCATTTCTTTACCTGAATCTTCTTGTAAAGTTTTCGCTCAAAGGTCTTTTCCGCGAACCATTTTCTTGTATAATCCATCCGGTTATGATATCTTGCGTCTACAAGATAACCTACCGCCAACCGAACAGCTAAATGATAAAATATTGTTCCGAATGTGATCGCAACCGAGAATAGAACCCGATTCCCCGTAAAATAGTATATCGTTCCTGACACCAGCAAAAGAATCAAAGAAATGAGTGTCATCATAATCATATCTTTTTTCATAATAATTACGTCTCTCCTAATTGCGATTTATCTTGTATGTAAAAGCGAAATACCCTCCCGCACAAACCCACAGTTTGTACGAGAGGTAACATAAACTCATCACGAGACAGTCTTCTCGCTCCACTTGTATTTTTGCAGCTTTAGATTAAAGATCAAGCATACCAAAACACCGACAATACCGATAATGAAAAACAACATAGCCGCACCTGAACCCTTATTTTCTCCAAAAAGGGATACCAATAAGCTGTGCGCAGGCTGTGCAGCCATCAGCGGCTCAAAAACTTTGTCTACAAACAGACCACCCAGCAGAAAACCTATGGGTATAGTAAAAAACTGCAATGTGTTGCGGCAGGAGTAGACGCGTCCCTGCATATCAATGGGTATACTGCTTCGAAAGATCACATCTAAATTTGCATTCATGAGCGGTATAAATAGCCAGCCCAATATAGCTCCGATGCACCAGACAAACGGTGTTTTCCCGAAAGCAAGAAGAAAATTCTCGCTGCTCATTGCAACAAGCAAAGTGAAGGAAATGACCTTTACCCGATTTTTCGGTACAGGGAGAAATGTAGCCAGCACACTGCCCGCCAGCGTTGCAATACCGACACATGTATTGACGATCCCCAAAACCGTCTCCCCGCCGTTTGGTTTAGACAATAGCATAGCGGGAAGGGTCGCATTATATACGGACGCCACCAAGTTGATGCACGCCAAATACAGAATTAGGGTTAAGATCAATGGATTCTCCCTGAGCCACACAATCCCTTTCCCGGCTGCTGTCAGCAGTTTTTCCTTCTCCTGCTTTGATACATCACTCTCAGGGATACGTATGAACAACAACAGCGTTGCAAAGGCAATCGCAAAAGTCACCAGATCGATGACGATCACCAAGTCTATTCCCGCAAATGCAAACAACGCTGTTGCCAGAATCGGCGTCAGTATCGAGTTTAAGGACTGCGAGAATGAACGCAGTCCACTGGTCTTCTGATAATAGCCCTTTGGGATCAACAACGTCGCTGCCACCTCGCTTGCAGGCTGCTGAATAGTATTCATCAGTCCATTAAAAGCGTTCAAAGCATACAGATGCCACGCGCTCAGGGCATCAGCCTTGATGAGCAGAAAAACAATGACGGTGCCCAATGCCGCAAGAAGATCGCAGACCAGCATAGTGCGCTTTTTGTTCCACCGATCACTCAGAGCACCTGCAAATATACTCATTATCACGTAGGGTGCATAAGAACTGACCGATAAAAGCGCAGTCTTAAGTGCGGAGCCGCTGCGAAGATAGAGCCATAAGATTAATGCATAGCTCGTCATACCGCTGCCAAGCGCAGAGAGCGCCTGTGTGCTCCAAAGCATTAAATATGGTTTAAGTTGTTTTATTTTCATATTGACTTTGCTCCTTTGATTTTTTAACCAAAATGCAAAGTCCGAGGACATAAACTATCCTCCATGCAACGTCCTCAAACTTTGCATGGAGCGATTACAATGCAGAGTTTCACTCGTTACTCCCCCTGTGTTAAACTAACGGATTCAAAATCCGGTCAGGCACTCTCTGTAATATTATCATTGTACCACATATCTTTTCAATCACAAGCGCATTGTATGTGCATAACCTAGACATCATTTACCCTGCGCTCAAACTCTTCCCGGGTCATGTTGGTCCTCTTGGCACCTTCCGCCATATCCAGAAGGCCGTCACGCACTAGGGTAATCATACCATCTACAAGGCCTTCAGTCCTGCCGATATCAATCCCACGGTTTAAAATCTTGTCTACTTCCAGTTCCAGTATTTCTCCTCCCATAATACCTTCCACTCCTTCCTTAATGTTATCCCATTTAACTGCAAGGCTGCTTACTACCTTGCCTGTCATATCCCGAATGACCTGTCTCTCATACTCGGTCAGCCTTTCCTCTTTCACCTTCTGCTGTAATACTTTTGCAAACCTCTTGTAGACTTGCAGTAAATCCTCTAATTTCTCATGATTGTCATTTATCTTTTCCAATTCTTTCTCATACGCGAAGATATGAAACGGAATCAGAAAATACAGTTCCTTTTCAAGAATCTCATCCGCCGTATATTCCGGTACTTTCAGGATTGGTATCTCATAGGAGATACCACCGTTTGGCACTTTATATGTCACCCGCATTGTCCTTGGTGTATCGGACGGGCAACGTAAATATAGGAGCGCGGAATAAGGAAAAGTAAAAGTGATCTCATCCTTTTCCGTTTGCGCATTCTCCGCTGCAATCTGTGCATCATACTCGAAGATCCGCACCGTTATAGTGCCGTCCGTGCTGCTCTGGCATTCCGCGTGATATCGCTTATCCCCGATACCGATATGGGAATCCGTGATACGCTCCTTCTGATGTCTGTTACCAACAAAGAACTCATTATGGAATACGTTCACTTTCTCCCGCAACTCATACTTTTCATGGAATGCCTCATTGACAAGCGAAATCACTAATGTCGGACATTTGACTATAAGTGTACGAAAAGCATTGTCATAGGGCGTGTTTACTTTATCTTTCGTCAATTCCTGTTTTCTCCTTTCTCTGCTAAGTATCTGTAATTCAAAATGATTACAGTTACTGCTTCTGTTACAGAGAAAGAGTCGTTTCTTTAGACTTTATTATACGAAATAACAACTTGTATTACAAGTCATAAAGCAGTCTTTATACACACTTTTATATATGTAAATCCTTTTTATTCAACAAAACTTCCTGTCTCTGTAACTTGTTTTAATCAGAACCTTTACTGAAAATCTGACAGAACTTGTCATGGATGTGCCTAACGCACATAATGAAACTAATCTGATAGTGTATATCTTATCAGACAGTATACCGATTGTCAAGAAGACAAAAGCAGAACAAAAGAAACCGTCGGAAAGTCATATAACTTCCCGACAGTCTTTCAAATTTCACAAACCGCTTGTAACATTATGTAAACCAATTTGCAACATACCTTACTGTATATACAGATTCGTATATCCCATCAGGCTCTCGTCAACTTCTCTTGCGCACTCCCTGCCCTGACGGATGGCCTTCACCACCAGAGACTGCCCCGTGTGCATGTCGCCTGTCACGAACACATTCTCCACGTTGGTCTTAAAGCCGCCCGGCGCAGTCTTGACATTGGTTCTCTGATCAAGTTCCACCTTAAAGGCGTCTGTCACATACTTCTGGCTGCCGAGAAATCCCGCTGCGATCAACACAATCTCCGCATCCAGAACTTGTTCTGAGCCGGGGATTTCTTTCATATTCATCCGTCCGGTAGCCTCATCTTTTTCCCAAGTCAGCTTGACGATTTTGACACCTTTCAGGCTGCCTTTCTTGTCCTTGACGAACTCTTTCACGGTAGACTCATAGATGCGGGGATCGTGACCGTACACGGCGATTGCTTCCTCCTGACCATAGTCTGTCTTACAAACCTTGGGCCACTCCGGCCAGGGATTGTTCTCCGCTCTTGTGTCCGGCGCCTTGGGCATCATCTCGATCTGTGTCACGGACTTTGCACCGTGGCGGATGGATGTCCCCACACAGTCGTTGCCGGTGTCACCGCCGCCGATGATCACCACATTTTTATCCCTTGTATCAACATACTGCTTATCCGCAAAGTCGGAGTCCAGAAGACTCTTCGTATTTCTGGTCAGAAAGTCCACCGCAAAATAGATACCTTCAGCGTCTCTGCCGGGTACGTCTATGTCTCTGGGATTGGAAGAACCGCAGGCCAGCACGACCCTGTCAAATTCCTTCAACAGTTTATCCGCTTTCTTGTCCTTGCCGATATCCGTTCCCGTCACAAAGGTTACACCTTCTTCTTCCATCACTTTAATCTTTCGATCAATAATGTGCTTTTCCAATTTCATATTGGGGATACCGTACATCAGCAATCCGCCGATACGATCGGAGCGCTCAAATACGGTTACCGAGTGTCCTCGTCTGTTGAGCTGATCGGCCACCGCCAGACCGCTGGGACCGCTGCCCACCACGGCTACCGTCTTACCCGTCCGCACCTTGGGCGGTTTCGGTGCAGCATACCCCTGTGCATAAGCATTCTCTATGATGGCATACTCATTTTCCTTAGTGGCTACCGGATCTCCGTCCAAGCCACAGGTACATGCAGCCTCGCACAATGCCGGACACACTCTCGATGTAAATTCCGGGAAATTGTTGGTCTTGTGCAGACGGTTGTACGCCTGCTGCCAGTTACCCGTATAGACCAGATCGTTCCACTCCGGCACCAGATTATGCAGCGGACAGCCGGAGGTCATGCCGCAGATCGTCATGCCCGACTGGCAGAAGG
>JAFLTD010000102.1 GCA_022510625.1 Lachnospiraceae bacterium | reverse complement strand
TGATCAGCCATAGCTGCAACTAATTCTGTCTTGTTCATCTTGAACTCCTCCTCTTGATATGAGTTTTCATATTATTGTTAGATGTTTCTCTTTTGAAACGCCTAGCCTACATACATTTATAAACGTTTTTCCCTTAGTTGTCAAGCCTAAAAATGCCATTTTTATGGGATTTTTCGGTAATTTGTTTATTCGCCCAAATTATAAAATGTTATGTAAATTACTATTATCTTTTTGGACCATGTACCTCCGAAACCGGGGATGGCATTTTTTCATATTGCTCTATCAAATCTTCTATTTTGTCAATAAGCGCCTGCTCGTGAGAAATCTTACTGATTCTGGCAATATCGGATATCCGCATGAGCATATCCGCCATAATTTGTTCCAATTCCTTGCTGTAAGTCTCCGGTTTGCACACCTTGAGCGCCTCGACTGCCTCCTGCAGTGCGTCCACATCCTGCTCGTAGGTGCTTCCCTGCTCATAGACCTTGTCCGCCTTTTTTAACACCTTCGCCGCTCTGGTAAGTGCGGGCAGTTCCCGCGGTATCTCGCGCAGCGGTGATTCCACCCAGTCTTTATCCTTCTTCTCTTCCTTCTTAATCTCGTCCCAGTTGACGAGCACTTCCTCGGGCGTATCCGCACTGCCCGTGCCGAATACATGCGGATGTCTGCGTACCATCTTACGACTAACCTCATCCACCACGTCCGCCATGGTAAAAAGCCCCTCTTCCGATGCAATCTGCGCGTGCATCACGACCTGCAAAAGCACATCGCCCAACTCTTCTATCATATTCTCAGGATTGCCCGTCTGCTCGTAAATCCGAATAGAGGCCAACAATTCCGCCGCTTCCTCCGCCATGCACGGTTTCAGACTCTCATGGGTCTGCACCCTATCCCACGGACAGCCGTTCTCTCCTCTGAGCGTCTTAATAATCTCAAGGAACTCCTCGTATGTATACTTCTTATCTTCTCTGTTCACTTATCTCCTGCTTCCTTGCCCGAGCACTGATCATTCAGGTCACTGCCCTTTATCATCGCTCTTCTGTTTTGATTGATTTTCCTCGTCATCGTCGTTCTCCGTTTCCTCGGAATCTTCCGGGTCTTTCTCAGTAGACTCCGTAGAGGTTGAAGAAGTTGTGCTCTTATTTTCACTGACAGTACTGCTCTGCGTACTGCTGCGACTGCTGTTTTTCGTGCTATTACTGCTGTTTCTGCTGCTGTCGGTACTGCTTACCTTCTCTAAATCGGTAAAGGAGTATGTGATGTCCTCACCGTCATTGTACAGATATATCGTGTAGCTCTTAGTCACATAACCGCTCTTGCGCAGCGTAATAGTATGTCTCCCCAACACCTTCTTAAAGCTGACCGGTGACATTCCCACATAATCGCTGTCCACATATACCTCGACCTCTTTCGGTGCATCAATATATACTCTGTTGTTGCTGGTCGCATTGAGCGGATCATCGAAAGAAGAATCTTCACCGGT
Source organism: Lachnospiraceae bacterium (assembly GCA_022510625.1). Classification (GTDB taxonomy): domain Bacteria; phylum Bacillota; class Clostridia; order Lachnospirales; family Lachnospiraceae; genus UBA3282. The sequence continues at coordinate 8,221 of JAFLTD010000102.1, read as the reverse complement.
ATTCTGATCCTCCAGGCCGTTCTGACTCAAAGAGTAATCATCCGTCGATTCCCTCTTTTTCTCCAGTGTAAAGGAAATCTTGGCATACTCCGAACCGACCTGAATATATTTTGTCAGAGAATCATACCCATCCGCTTCCAATCGTACCTGATGAATACCGTAGGGCAGCTCAATCGCGCTGCTGATATCGACTCCCTTGCCGTCTATAGTAACTTTGGCGTTCTCCGGTGTAACGGAAAGCAGAATCATACCTGTTTTGTCGCGGACAATCTCCAAATCCCCTACATCCAGAATAACCTCTTTATCCCGTTCAATAACGATATCCTTAGCTGTGCTGACGCCGTCGTTGGACAAAAATACCTGATAACCGCCTTCCGGCACCACCAGAAGCATGTCCTCCGTAATTTCCCTGATTACGGTATTTCCTACTTCTATCCAGCCGCCGATCAGGGCTTGGTCATTTTTCAGACGAAGATATCCGTGGCCCCTTTCGACCTTAATACTGTATATCTTATGATCGACGCCGCGCACCGAAATGATGTCCTGCGATACAATATCCATGACCTCGGCGCGTTTGCCCTCCGAAAGCACGACCACGTCGTCCGGCAAGGAATAAGTCGTCGAACCGATACTGGCCGTTTTGTTAATACCGCCCAAATTGTAATTGTCTATGCTGTCATAAACCCATGCGCTGGGAGACAGCTGAATGCTGGCAATCTGCCTTTTCCCTTTGAGGAAATTGACATCGACAACATCCCCTTCCTGAATCTGAGATATTGCCATGGGTCCGCCGTACTTATCCTCCACATAGGTTGTTCCGTCATAATACAGCGTATATTGTCTGCTCGCATTCATGTTCATAAGGGTAACGGCATTATTCTGTGGGTCAACGGCCATCACCACCGCCGTATCCGCCGAATCATAGCTGCCGACAGTGCTGACGCTGAAACCGGTATCCACCACATTATCTTTCTTATCCTTGGCAATACCTATGTTACTTGCCTGCGAAGTACAGCCTGTCATCAACGCTGCCAGCATCATAACGACTGCCGCTGCTTGTATCATTCTTCTGTGCATTCCGGATCTTATCCTTTCCTATCACTTGAATATACTCTCCAGAAAGAGCTGTTTTTCTCTCTCCTGGGCAAACAGTTTCTCTATCTTCTCCATGTTTCTTCCGGGAATCCATGCCTTGCCGGTATTGTAATAAAAATTTACAATTTTCCAAAACTTTTCGGGATATGCCAATCGATAATACAATTGTTTATAATCCCGGGCCGTCAGGCTCTTTACTTTATTATAACTCTCCAACAGCATATCACCAAGTGTCTGCGACCAATTATTTTTTTCCAATAGTTTCCGCAGGAATAAATAAAGGTCCCGCACCGGGTAATCTCTCACACACTTCTCGAAATTGATCAACAGACTCCCCTCCGCCGTCTGCAAAATGTTATGATACTGAAAATCTCCGTGGCAGACGATGGAATATCCGTAAGAGTCGTCCTCATAGGCATAATAACGCAATTCATCGGTAATTTGCAAGGCATTATTCATGAAATAATCATAATGCTTCATTAAATATATCTCAAAATCTGTTTTTTGGCTTTTCTCCCACAGGTACTTCCTCACTTTTTTTAGTTCACGATTATGCTTGTCATATTCCTTCTCAATCCTGAAAACAGGTTGTTCCTGCAACTCCCCATAAGCTGAAAGATCGGATACGTCATGCAGACTTGCCAGCGTGGCAACTGCCTGCCGGCATTCCTCCGTATCACGGTGATTACATTCTCTTCCTTCACAATAAGTCTTAACTATGTAAGGCACCCGGTCCTGATCATATACGATCATCTCATCCTCTTTTGTTCGCAGGATAGACTCTGCCTGTACAGTGCCGTGTTCTTTGATATGCTTTAATAGGAAATCCTGAAATTTTACTTTGTCGGCAGGTCCGCTGTATTCTTTTAATATAAGTAATCCTTGATCCGAGTCACACAGAATTGCGCCGCGGCCCTTCCAAGTGCGGTTTACCTCTATTTCATAATGATCTAATAAACTGACCGCTCTGTCATTCACACGAGTACCCTCCGCTTTATTGTCTATCTTATCTTATGAGAAGCGGTCAGAAAGTATGAATTTGTTTTGTTTTATATCTTTTCCCTGCAAATGCGCAGTAATTCTTCACGGGTATTGCGTGTCGGTTCCTCCAATACGATGTCGAGAAGTTCATTGAGAAGTACACCCAGTTCTCTTCCTGCAGGTACGCCGATCGCAATCAGGTCACTGCCTGTCACCGCAAGGTCCTTCAGACTCAGGCACTCCTTCCTCCGACAGATTCCATCGTAAATTTCTTCTAGATATGTAAGCTTCTTCAGTTTCTCCTCCCGTTGATATTCACTCTGAGCCAGAATATCCGCATGTCGGACGGCAAACAGCATCGGGAAAATATCCTCGCCTATGCGGTTGATTGCGCGTCTTACGCTGCCTTCCGTATTTCCGATTTCCTGATCATGATAGCGCACAATCTTAGTCACCTTATTGATTGTATCATTATCAAATCTCAGGCGGTGCAAAATTTTCCCGGTCATCTTCTCGCCTGCAGCGGCATGTCCCTTATTATGTGTAATCCCTTTTTCATCTACGGTCAGCGTCTGAGGCTTACCGATATCGTGAAAAAGCATGCCGAGTCGCAGTACTTTATCCGGCGCTATCTCCATCATGGAGTGCAAAATATGCTCTCCCACACTATAGCAGTGATGGGGATTGTTCTGCTCCGTCTTCATACAGATGTCGAATTCCGGCAGGATCTGCTCCGTGATGCCTGTCTCATAGGCGACACGAAGATAATCCGGATGCGCCGACGTCACCAGTTTCACCAGCTCAGCCTGAATGCGCTCCGCGCTGATCAATTTCAGATTCGGCGCCAGTTTACGAATGGCACGCTTGGTGTTCTCCTCAATTTGATAACCCAGCTGTGCCGAGAAACGGACCGCGCGCAACATTCGCAGTGCATCCTCCGTAAAACGTTCCTCCGCATTTCCCACACACCGGATGACACCTTGCTCTATATCTCGTATACCGCCGAAAATATCAATAAGCCCGCTCTGCTCGTTATACGCCATAGCGTTGATCGTAAAATCCCGGCGCTTTAAATCCTCTTCCAGACTGGCGGTAAACGTTACTTCCTTAGGATGCCTGCCGTCCTCATAATCTCCGTCAATACGATATGTAGTCACCTCGAAACCTTCTCTGTCAAACATGACCGTTACCGTACCGTGCTTGATGCCGGTATCAATCGTCCTTGCGAACAGCCTTTTCGTCTCCTCCGGCTTCGCCGACGTGGTGATATCCCAATCATTGGGAGATCTTTCCAATATGCAGTCCCGGACGCAGCCGCCCACCGCATATGCTTCATAGCCGGCTGCCCTCAATGTCTCTATGATTCTATTTACTTTGTCGGGCAGCCGTATCTGCATATTATTTCCTCATTAACCGATGCTCGGTCCTTTAAAAATATCTTTTACATCTTCTAGATGAATATCCGGTTTCTCGTCCTCAGGTACAAGAGAATTTACTAATTTATCTATTTCACCCTTCGACATCAAGCTGCGGCTTCTCTCGATGAATTCATTCTTTTCATCATCGGTCATATCTACGAACTGATCCATCGCCGCACGGTTCGACGTAATGGCAACTCCTAAATTTAACGGCATTTGGTTATAATCCATTGTATTTTCCATCCTCCTAACATACTTAGTGTTTCTGCTTTTAAGTATGTCCGGAAGTTGTGAAAATTATACATGGACTATATACAAGCATTAGAAGTTTATTTCTAACGGAGACCCTCGGAAAGCGTCAGCACTTGTACTCTAGGCAAGCGTCGCAATCCCTTTTAATCGTATGTCTTCACTGGATGCACCGACCAAAATAGCATAATCTCCCGCATCCGCAATAAAACTGTGTAAATGCTCATCAAAATATGCAAAATCTTCCTGTTTCAAAGTCAGAGTCACTTTGCCGGACTTGCCCGGCGCCAGCTTTACTTTGGCGTAAGCTTTCAGTTCCTTGTCAGGCCTGTCCACTCTCGGGGCAATAGGCGCCACATAGACCTGGACAACCTCTGACCCAAGTCTCTTTCCCGTATTCTTAACCGTAAAGGATAACTTAACCGTCTTACCTTTTTCCGCTTTCAATGTCAGCCCGCCGTATGTAAACTGTGTGTAGGAGAGTCCGTGGCCGAAACAATACGCCGGCGCAATATGCTGTCTGTCAAAATAGCGGTACCCGCAGTACAGACCCTCTTCCAATTTAATCTTGCCCCACACGCCAAACTGGCCGTTCTTGGCAGTAACGCAATCCCGGTATTGATCGGGGAATGTCTCAGCCAATTTTCCGGAAGGATTGATATCGCCGAAAATAATCTTCGCAAAGGCAGTGCCCGTTTCCATGCCCGCATAGTAACTCCACAGAATCGCCTGTGCCTTATCCCGCCAAGGCATCTCCACCGGAGAACCTCCGATCAGGGTGACAATCAGGTCCTTTCTGACCTTAAGAAGCGCCTCAATCAACGCATCCTGCTCATAGGGCAGTGACATGTCAGTGCGGTCAGCCCCCTCGCTGTCAATATTATGATTCAGACCACCCACGAAAATGACTGCATCTGCATCTTTGGCAGCCTCGATCGCCTCCGCAAAAAGCACTTGATTCTTCTCGTGAATTTCGGCTTTGTCCTTCTCCAGCTGTGCCAGCCGCTCCTCTTCTCCCTTGCGGTGCGCCTCCGGCACATCATCCTCTCTCACCAGCATTCCCACAGTTGTATCCTTCAAATCGTCCAGACTGTCCGCTTGCCAATTATGGTCAAAAGTCTTCCGCTTTTCAGGCACATGATAACCCTTCACGTACCGGACTTCCGCATTGCCGCCCAAGTAGCATTTCAGGCCCATAAGCGGGCAAATCTCATACAGTGCCTTGATCTCTGCACTGCCGCCTCCGTCGGAATGTATTTTGGCTGCATTCTGCCCGATGACTACCAATTTCTTGATCTTAGCCGGATTCAGCGGCAGCGTCTGCTTCTCATTCTTCAACAGAATCATGGATTCCTCCGCCGTGCGCAGAATCATCTCCCTGTGCTCCGGCGTATTGTAGGCGCCGGCTTTGCGCTCTGCTTTCTGTTTGCCGAGCATCTTGATGCGGAACATCATCCGCAGAAGATTGCGCACTTTGGCGTCAACTACCTCCTCGGAAATCTCGCCTTTCTCTATCAGTTCTTTTAACGGATTCGCAAGTAAATACTCATCGAAATCAGGAAATACCGACATCTCCAAATCCAGGGAGCATTCCGCCGCCTCCTTGGTTTTGTGGACACCGCCCCAGTCACTGATCACGGCACCGTCATATCCCCACTCACCGCGCAGTACCACATCCAACAGGTCCTTGTTCTCGCAGCAGTGATATCCGTTGACCTTATTGTACGCCGCCATGATGGAGTATGACTTCGCCTCCTGCACAGCCGCCTTGAATGCCGGAAAATAAATCTCATACAAGGTCCGCTCATCGATCTCCTCGTCCACCATCAAACGATCCGTCTCCTGCACATTCGCTGCAAAGTGCTTCACACACGCTGCCACGTCATTTTCCTGCACACCTTTAATGAAAGGCACCGTCAGGGTTGTTACCAGTTTCGGATCCTCGCTCATATATTCAAAATTTCTGCCGCACAGCGGACTGCGCTTGATATTGATACCCGGCGCCAAAATCACATCCTTGCCGCGCCCTCTTGCCTCCGCACCGAGAACCTTGCCCATTTCATATGCCCTGCGTGGATTCCATGTGGATGCAAGCGCGCTGTTACTGGGCAGATAAGATACCCTGTCGTCATTGTTACCCGCAGGAATCCATCTGTCGCTCATAAACTCTTCTCTCACGCCCATCGGACCATCCGAAGTCATGATTCCGGGAATACCCAGACGCTCTACACCGCCCGACTTAAAAAGCGCTGCCCCGTGAATCATGGATATCTTTTCATCCAGAGTCATCTTGCCAAGAAGCTTTTCTATTTCTTTCTCTGTTTTTTTTGCATTTTTATCCGTATTTATCCTCATAACGCAGTTCCTTTCCGATCATTCTGAACATTTATAGTATATCGGGAAACGAAAGCAGATACAATCTTATTTTTCCGGAATCCAGACCCTCATCGGATTCAATCCTCTGTTGCCCCACGCATAATAAGGAATAAGTGTAATCGTGCATTCCTCTGCTGCGGGTGCTTCATAACTGTATAATTCCTTCTGCTCCGCTTCCTTATACCCCTCCGCATACAATTCACGGATGCCGCACAGCTTGCCGGGAAGGTATTCGCCGACTGTGATCGCGCCGCCCCTTTTCAGGGAAAGGGAGAGAACATCATCTCCATTGTCAACACCCTCGGCACAGTAGATCAGAGGACCTCTCTCTATCGCTGCTTTGCCTGTATTGGCGGATACCTTGCTGCTCGTGTATATTTTCCGCGCAGTCATGTCCAGCTCTACTGTCACAATATCCGTATCCCGGAACTCCCCGCGCAAGTATGCGTAACCATCTCTTATCTCATATTCTGCCGCCTGATTGTTAAGCCGAATCACCGTATTCTCACTCCACGCGGGAATGCGGATAGCCAGCGGTACCGTCATCGACTCACCCTCCGGCTCAAAATGATACGCAACCTTATTGTCATAGGGATAGTCTGTGTGCAGGGTAATTTTGCCGCCGAACATATCACTTACATCTAGGGTGCCGCCCACGTATAGGTTGGAAAACAGTTTTCCCGAAACCGTGTGCCATGTGTACTCCGATATGGAGGACAGTAATCTCGCAACATTGGGCGGACAGCAGGCACAGGCAAACCATTTCGGTCTGACCGGCAATGTATGTCGATGTGTCTGCGCCTGACCTGAAATGCCCGGCAGCACCTCAAGCGGATTCACATAGAAGAACCGTGTACCGTCCAGCTGCATTCCGGCCAGCACGCAGTTGTACAAAGCACGCTCAATGACGTCCGCATATTTACCGTCTCTCTCAAGGTACAACATTTTGTTCGAGAAAAAGATCAGGCCGATTGCGGCACAAGTCTCCGCATATGCCGTATCGTTCGGCAGATGATAATCCTTGGTGAAAGCTTCCCCCTCGTACGCAGAACCGATCGCTCCGGTCACATACATCCTGCACTGCGTGATATTGTTCCAGAGTGTCTTACAAGCATCCGTCAAACTGTTATCTCCTGTCTCCAGCGCCGCATCAGCCATACCGGTATAGAGATACACCGCCCGTACCGCATGTCCCACGGCTTTGCTCTGCATCCTGACGGGTGCTGCATGCTGCGCATACTCTTTATCGATCGGGTTATTGGGGTTAAATCCCCACACCGACCAGGGAGTTCTCTTTTTTTCCTGGCTGTAATAATCGCTGTTGACACCGCGTACATTGATAAAATGCAGTGCCAGCTCCCTGTACTTGTCTTCTCCCGTGCAACGATACAGCCTCATAAGAGCCAACTCTATCTCCGGATGTCCCGGGTAACCTTCCGCACCCTCCTCTATAAAGTGCCGATATATGTGATCCGCCATGCGGCGCATAATTTCCAACAGTTTAGTTTTACCGGTACACTCCGCATAGGCGACCGCTGCTTCGATCATATGACCCGCACAGTACAACTCGTGTGCCTCATGCAGATTCGTCCACCTCTTGTCAGGTTCCTTCACCGTAAAGTATGTATTCAGATAACCGTCTTCATGCTGCGCCTCACCGATCAGATCAATTATCTCGTCACATCTTCTCTCAAGCTCCGCATCCGGATACTGCGCCAGAGAGTACGCCGCACCTTCCAGCCATTTCGCCGCATCACTGTCCTGAAAAACCATGCCGTAGAATTCACCGTCACACTTACCCGTACGAAGTTTCTCTGCTGCCATACGGAAATTTTCAATACAGTGACTCTTCTCCGCATCTTCAATTCGGTCATTTAACGCATTCTCCTGGTAAGGAAGCACTACATCCCTGACAAGCCCGGCGTATCTTCCCCAGAAACCGTCCGCCACCTCAAACTTCGTAATCAATTTTAAGTCACTCATTTTTTACCCTCCATACAACATAAACAAATTCAAAAAAGTCAGACCTTCCGGTCTGACTTCAGAAAATCGAAGCGACAGGATTTGAACCTGCGACCTCTGCGTCCCGAACGCAGCGCTCT
>JAFLTD010000101.1 GCA_022510625.1 Lachnospiraceae bacterium | reverse complement strand
TTGTCAACATCCGTTACGCTTCATCTGCAGTTATGCAGGGAGCAGCGGAAGTCATGGCTTACGGCACCGCTGTGAAATTCACGAATTAGGATTTGCACTTTGTACCGCAAAAGAGAGTTTGTCAACAGGTCCAAATACCTGCTAAATTGGTATGCTATCACTTATACATAAGGAGCCGTACCCTCTTTATGTCAAATTAATGACACAAAATTTTTCACCCCTTTTTAAGGCAAAACCCCCGCGAAGCCGCATAACTTCGTTGGGGTTATGGTAAATTATTGATAAGTTGGGTGAAAATTGATGGGAAGTTAATGACAAGTAGTTATGTATATAGTCCACCTAAAAATCCACAATAATATAGAAATTATGTTGTAACCAAATTCTCAGTTTTCAAACTCTATGATCCTCGGTGCAATTCACCTGTCTAAACCCATTTTCTTTACATAAATTTTCACTATCGTTTGATATTACCATGGCTGCAACAAAATATATTTTTACAATTTTCCAGATATATGCCTTAACATGTTGCGAATTATCTTTGTCCTTCATAATGCTGCATCGGTAAATGCTATATACATATGCCAACATTCCAGCATCATAACATTCTTGATATAAATAGTCATTACGCCTCACTCCATATTTATAACATAGGCGTTTAAAATACGGCTCAAAATACTCCCCTAATGAATATTTCTTAAACATATCAACAACTATATTGCTGTTTCGACTTTGGATACGCTCTATTGCATTATATGAATAGACTCTTAACAGCTTCTTACATATATGCACTTTGTTTTTCTGATAATATGCTCTCCCTTTTTCTCTTTCTTTTAAGACTTCTGTTCATTTTTTTATTTTGCCGCCGGATTTATTCGGGTTAGTAACCGATAACTCACCAACCCAGCATTTATTTTCCTCGCTCCATTCTCCAATGTAATAGACAGGGATTTTTGTCTTTTTCTTTGTAAGTTTCTCTGTTATTGCATAATTTTTGATTCTATTATTCTTCCCCATATCTGTTATTATTTTACCATTAGGATCCAATAACAACATACTGCAATCCTTTTTATACAAATGAATTTCAAAGCGATTCGTTTTCAAAGCCTTAACCAGTTCTTCATTAACGGCAAAATTTCCATTTTCAAAAATACTGATAACCTGTTTCTTTTGTTTTTTCCTTATAGGCTCAATCACTTCAAATTCTTCAAAATTGATTTTCATATCCAAAACCTCCTTAGTGTTTTAATTAAAATAAGAATTCATATCTTTCGCACTATTTATGCAGAAAGCATAATAAAAGCTCTGCCTATGCAGAGCCTTTGTGACAATTGCAGCAATTCAGTTTAAGTTAATCCTTTCCATATCACAAATGCCCGTTAATGCCCGAATATCTTCAAGGTACCAATCGGAACATTCATCATAATAAATCTGCTCTTTTCGTTTCTTGAATATCCTAAATGGTTTATTTCCGGAATTATCATATATATGACATACATCGCAGAGTTTTACCAACTCTTTTACTAAGATAAGCGCCTTGTCATATCTCGTAACTACTTTATCCTCAGGCACATCATGCCCGCCAGCCTCTACTCTGGATTTCACACGCAGCACATTAATCATTGGGTCTGCTGTAAGAATATAATAACAGCGAATAAAATAGCCCCTTTGTCTCGCTTTTTGCAACAATTTTATATTCCGCTCTGTGGACAGCACCGTTTCAAAGCAAAATTCACTCATCTGTTCAAGATGCTCTTCGCGTTGTCTCTCCGCTAATTGTGCTGCTTCTAAGTCTGTACATTTTAAATTCTTTTTAATCTCATCGGCATTGATATAATCCATCGGAGGCTTCAACAATTCTGTAAATGTACTCTTCCCCGAACCGTTTGGGCCGGCAAAAACGACAACTTCAGGCTTCCTTTGCGACACGCTCACTGTAACGCCCCTTTCTCAGCCTCTTTCCTGCTTCAATCCGCGTCCCATCACTGTTTTCCTGATATATAATTTGCTTTTCACTGTCATAGATGACCACAGGAATATCCATCGCCTTTTTCTTCTCTAACTCAATTCTTACCGCTTCATTCGCACGTTTTACGACAGCTTCATCCGAAATATAATTTTCCCGCTTCATATCTAGCACCTTCTTTCTTTGTGCCTCTTTTTTTATTACTATAATTTTAGCATTTCCCCTTTTTTTTATCAATGAAATTATACATAATTTAATTAATGCTTCCAATAATAGGAAGTTAATCAAATTCGGCAAACTCTCCAACTCCATTTGGAAAACCTACCGCCTTAAGTCGGTAGGCTCTCCGTTACACACAAGCGACCATACCCCACCCTCGCATTCGGATAGTCCGTCTCCCCGCGGATCGGCCGGGCGCCCCGCCTGAGATAGGCTTTCACTTTCTCGCCGTACAGATACGGATCATTCCCATCCACGATTCCCCACTGCATCAACAGCGCAGCCGCACCTGTCACGAAGGGGGCTGCAAAGGAAGTTCCGGTAACCGGTGTATATCCGTTATTTCTGTCGGGGGCAAGCACCCCAACCCCCGGAGCCACCAGATCCGGCTTCACGAAGGAGTCCGATGTGCGGCTGTTGACCTGCTCCTGATACAGGTAGCCCCTGCCGGAGAAATCCGCATACGCTCCGTAGACGGGGTCGTAGGCGCCCACCGTAACTACCTTGGATGCCGTAGAGGGGATCGTCAGGGTCACATCCGGCGTCGTTCTGACAAAGCGTGTATTTTCGCTTCTCGCCGTGCCGGAAGGAAGATAGAATGTATAATTTCCCGTAACTGTCCTGACCGGGTCCAACAGAAATGTCCACACACCGCTGTCCACATATCTGTTGTCCCCGGCAGGCAGAAAGTCGAAATAGATTTCCTGACTGGTCAGGTAGGGCGCCGGTTCTCCGTTGTACAGCAATATTCTCGTCTGCCCCAGCTGATAAATCTGTTGACCCGGTTGGTCGGTATCCACCGTAAAGGATTCCCCGGCGGGTGACACTAATGTCACTGTATACCGGTCCGTATACTCCTTCCAAAGCTGCACATTCAGCCCTGTCTCATAATTTCCGACCACCAGTTCCACGCGTGTCATATTCGCCGTGACACTGCCGCCCACATGCCCTCCGGAGGCCCCCTCATTTCCGCTGCCCACGCAGATAACGTTACGCCCTATCTCCGATATGTTGTCCAGAAATCTCTCCAACAGAGACGTTCCGTTGTGTGCACCGTAAGTATTTCCGAAACTTAAGTTGACTGCCACCGGCATCCGCAGTTCTATCGCTTTGTTGACTGTATAAGTCAACGCTCGCATCAGTTCCGTGGTCCGCGGGAATGACTCATCGCGTGCCGTACCCAACCGAACAATAAGCAGATCACTCTCCCTGGCAACTCCTGCATAGGCGATACCACCTGTTCCGCCTCCTCCCGCAGCAATTCCCGCCACAGCCGTCCCGTGTCCCGTAGTGTCAATACTCGGGACAAGCAGTTCAGCCTGCCGTCTGTCGCCGGCGGCAAGCGCCTCATTGATCTGTTCCCTGCTAAACTCCCTGCCCAGCACCTGATCCCACAAGTACACTATTCTCGTTGTTCCGTCCGCATTGCGAAAATCCTGATTCCAATAGCTTATACCCGAATCTATGACAGCCACAAGCACACCTTTGCCGGTCAGGCTTTGGAACAACCGGCTTCCCGGCGCATAACAAGACGCGGCATTTCCCGCTAAATCCGAAAAAAAGAGCCTTTTGGGCTTCTCCACATACTCGATCTGTTCCGTAGCAGCTAAAACGTCCATCTCCGATTCCGGAACGGTCAGGATCGCATAGCCTGCAATCAATTCCTCCACCACAATGCGTCTTAGCGCCAGCTCTTCCAGGGAACCGTGATACTTCACGATCACTTCCCACGTTCTGTCCGTCACATCGTATCCTACATTCAACTCCAACGACCGTTCTCTCTCCGAAACCGGCGTGTCCAACGCCAGATTGAGTAAGTTTTCATTTTTCTGAGAATCCATGACTGTCCTCCACATCCTGCTATAGCGGCATAGGTGTTCCGTTATTACCATAACTATGCCAAAACAGGAAGAAACATACTTTGACTCTACTACCGGTTTCATGCTATGATAAGGGATAACTACCAGTTTCAGATTTAGGGAACGGAGGATGCCCATGCGCACAGACACATCAGTACAATCGACGACACAGGAAACACAGCGCGAGACTTACGACAATTTCCATGTGCAGGATGACTACGGCTCACTGGATTATCCGGTCAGTCTCTTCTACCTCGACCTTCAAAAATCCTATATGAACAGAATTCGATGGCACTGGCATGAGGAGATGGAAATATTGATTCTCAATAATGGGATTGCCGAAGTATCCACCGACGATACTTCCTATACGCTCAAACCCGGTCAGGGCATCATCATCAACCAGAATGTGATGCATGCCATCTATTCGCCCAATAAGGAAAACTGCACATTCTATTCATTTGTGTTTCATCCTGATTTTCTGTTTGGACACAAAAGCAGTTACCTGCAGACACAGTTCCTGCTTCCGATTCAGAGTTTCCGTCTGTTTAAGATGCTCGTACTGGATGAGGCAAACGCATGGCACGAGCGCATGCTGGATGCCGTCAACGACGCGATTGCCGTCAATATGGCGAAACCGTTCGGATATGAAGTCGCCACCAAGGGACATCTGTGCCGTTTCTGGTCAGAGTTGATTGGTCAGCTGCCGCAGATGGAGACAGCACCCTCACCTCAGGCATCCCTGGATGTGCAGCGTGTCAAGCAGGCCATGCTCTTTATCAGGACCCACCATGCTGATCCTATCTCCCTGGATGAGATTGCAGGAAGTGTTCATATCAGCAAAAGCGAATGCTGCAGGTGCTTTTCCCGCACATTGCAGATGACTCCTTTTGAGTATCTGATGAAATACCGTATCTTCGAGGCGACGAAGAAATTGATAGAACACCCCGATGAACCCATGTCAATTGCGGACCTGGCTCTGTCGGTAGGGTTTAATAACACAAGTTATTTCAATAAGCTTTTTAAAAAGTTTCTGGGCTGCACGCCCACCTATTACAGAACACATAAAGTCCTGTCCGGTGAAACGGGCAATGACGGTCCTTTCAGTGTTCCGATGTTGTAATCCACACGTTAAATTACGATTTATTTTTTATTCTATGCTGCTTGCAGACGTCCTGCAGGCAGCATTTGTCGCAATAAGGATTGGTTCTGGCCGTACAGACTTCTCTGCCGTGCAGCACCAGTCTGTGGCAGAAGTCATTTCCCTCCTCGGGCGGAATGATCTTCCACAACGCCATCTCCACTTTCTTGGGTTCCTTGATGTCATCCACCAACCCGATTCGGTTGCAGAGGCGAATACAGTGGGTGTCCGTCACGATAGCCGGCTTGCCGAACACATCGCCCATAATGAGATTCGCGCTCTTTCTGCCCACTCCCGGGAGCTTTAAAAGGGCATCGAAATCATCCGGCACATTGCCGCCGTACTCCTTTAACAGCATCTTCATACACGCACTGATATCCCTCGCTTTGCTGTTGCCCAGCCCGCAGGGATGAACGATTTTCTCGATCTCCTCCACCGGAGCCGCGGCAAGTGCCGCAACATCGGGAAATTTCTCATACAGTTTCTCCACCACCACATTGACTCTCGCGTCGGTACACTGTGCCGCCAGCCGCACACTGACAAGCAGTTTCCATGCCTGGTCATATTCCAATGAGCAGTCCGCATCGGGATACTCGTTTTTCAGACGCTCTATAACCGTCAGCGCCAATTCTTTTTTTCTCATGGTAAATCTCCTATTATTTTGACTCTTCCGTACATTATATAACGTGCGTTATTATGTTTTTATCTTAGCACACAAGAAGCATCCGTCCTCGTGGGAATTAATGACACCGACTGCCTGTAAATAGGAATAGATAATGGTCGTTCCCACAAAGCTCATCCCCATTTTCTTGAGATCCTTGGATATCCGGTCTGAAAGAGGAGAACTGACTTTGTCGTTCTCGTAGATAGTCTCCCCTTTCGTGTAGCCCCACAGATAGTCCGCAAAACTGCCGTATTCTGCCGCAATATCGCGGAAAATGCGGGCGTTTTTCACCGCGGCAGCAATCTTTAATCGATTGCGGATAATCCCCGCATCCTGCCTGAGCGCTTCCATCTTCGCCTCATCGTAGCTGCACACTTTCTCCAGATCAAAGCCGTCAAAGGCTGATCTGAAGGCCTCTCTCTTATTCAGAACGCACTCCCAGGACAACCCAGCCTGAAAAGATTCCAGAATAAGCATTTCAAACAGCCGGTGATCGTCATGCACCGGCTGTCCCCATTCCTCATCATGATATTGTATGTACAGCGGATTCTTGGGATTTGCCCAGAAACACCGCTTCTTATGGTCTGCATACTCCATACGGCATCCCGCTCCTTTATCCGAATACTCTGTCCTGTCTATTCCGCCCGGATAATCGGTCAGTTCTCCCCCATCTTCACGAGTTTCGCCGCCTGATCGGCTGCGATACAGGCATCGATAATCTCCTGGATATCACCGTTCATCACTTTATCCAGCTTATACAGTGTCAGGTTGATGCGGTGGTCCGTGACACGTCCTTGCGGGAAGTTGTATGTCCTGATCTTCTCGGACCGGTCACCTGTACCGATCTGGCTTCTTCGCATCTCCGCCTCCGCGTCATGTCTCTGCTGCTGCTCCATGTCGTACAGTTTCGCCTTCAACAGCGCAAATGCCTTAGCCTTATTCTGAATCTGGGACTTCTCCGTCTGGCTGTATACCACGATGCCCGTGGGATAGTGAGTCAAACGAACCGCAGAGTCGGTCGTGTTGACGCACTGTCCGCCGTTTCCGGAGGCACGCATAACGTCTATCCTTATATCTTTGTCCTCAATTACGATGTCGATATCCTCATCCACTTCGGGCATTACCGCCACACTGATGGTGGAGGTGTGAATACGCCCGCCGCTCTCCGTCTCCGGCACACGCTGCACACGATGTACACCGCTCTCGTATTTCAGCACGGAATAGGCGCCCTGGCCGGTCACCATAAAGGTAACGCTCTTCATACCGCCGATGCCGATTTCCTCCACTTCCATGGTCTCCACTTTCCACCGTCTGCCCTCGGCATAGTGCACATACATACGGTAGATCTCCGCCGCGAACAATGCCGCCTCGTCGCCGCCCGCGCCGGCACGGATTTCCACGATAACATTCTTCTCGTCGTTGGGATCTTTCGGTAAAAGCAGGATTTTCAGCTCACGCTCCAGCTCTTCCACGCGCTTCTTGGCAGCGGAAAGCTCCTCTTTCAGCATCTCCCGCATATCTTCATCCGATTCGCTCTCCAGCATGGCAATTGAATCCTCTATATCCTGATTACATTTCTTATATTCTTTATAAGCGTTCACGATGGGCGTCAGATCGCTCTGCTCCTTCATCAGCGCGCGAAAACGCTCCTGATTGTCAGCGACCGTCGGCTCACTCAGCTCATTCATGATCTCCTCAAATTTTCTCAATAAATCTTCCAGCTTATCAAACATGATTACCTCCACACACTACTCTGTCAAGTCCTGCAAAGTCCTTAATCACTTCTACATTCGTATAACCTGCCTCTTCCATGAGCCGGCGGACTTCCCCACCCTGATCATACCCGATCTCGAAGAAAAGCATACCGCCGCCCATCAAAAACTCGCCCGCCCGCTCGATAATCCGGCGGTAAAAAAATAGTCCGTCCTCTCCTCCGTCCAGCGCAGAAAGAGGTTCATGCTCTTTAACCTCCGGCATCAACGAATCAATAACATCCGTTCTTATATATGGCGGATTGGAGACAATGATATCAAATTTATCTTGACTGTCCAGATCCTCGAAAAGATTGCCCTGCCGCAAAATCACTCTCGACTGTTCCATCACCTGAGTGCCCAGGATTTTCTCCGCATTCTGCCCCGCAACCCGCAGCGCATCCGCGGAGATATCGACACCAACGCCTGTACAGTTGTTGGAATATCGCAGCAGACTCAGCAGAATGCACCCCGAACCGGTACACATATCCAGTATATGCATACCGTCATGAAGATGCCTCATAACCTCCTCCACCAACACTTCTGTATCCTGTCTCGGGACAAGCACATTTTCATTGACTATAAAAGTCAATCCCATAAAATCCTGCCCGCCTGTGATATGCTGCAGCGGCACATGCTCTTTGCGCCTTGCAATACAATCTGTGTAGTTTCCGTATTCTTCTGCGGATATGGTCCGATCTCCATGGGCAAGCAAAGTGTTTCGGTCGGTACCGCAGCACCATTCAAGCAACAGTCTTGCATCTGTCTCGGTCTCGTCTATTCCAACCGCCGACAACTGCTCACAGCCCCATCGGTATATCTCTGTGTAAGTTAACTTCTCATTGTATAACATATGCTATTCCCAAGTATATCCGCCGGGATTTACTTTTGTTGACCCGTCCGGGTTTTACTTTTCGTATCATTCAATTTCTTCAATCTCAATATCAATATCAATCTCGTTCGAATCACTTTCGCTCGAATCACTCTCGTTCGAGTTGTCATCGTCCCTCAGCCATGACTCATCCACTTCGTAGCCGAACGCCTCGTACAAATATGCCTTCCAGTCAAAAACCGCCTCCACCGCGGCGATGGCAACCTCCACCATGCTCTCATCCGGCTCCTTGGTGGTCAGTCTCTGCATCCACATACCCGGCGCCGAGATAATCCTGACCAGAAAGTTGTTGCTCCTGCCCGCCAAACGGATGATTTCATAGGAAATACCTGCAATAACCGGAATCAATGCGATACGGATCAGCACGCGGTATACCGGATTATCGACTCTGATAAAGAAAAAGAGCACAATGCTGACCAGCATGACAAACAGCAGAAAGCTGGTGCCGCATCTCTTGTGCTGTTTGGAACTTTTCATGACATTTTGTACCGTCAACGGGCGTCCTTTCTCAATACAACTGATACATTTGTGCTCCGCGCCGTGGTACATATAGACACGCCTGATATCCTTCATAAGGGAAATACTGAGCACATAACCCACGAAGATCACAATACGGATCGCCCCCTCAATGATCGCCATAAAGGAAGCACTTCTGATATATTCCTCAAACCGTGAAGTGATGTAGTAGGGCAGAACCATGAAAATGCCGACCGCGATTGCCAATGAGATAATCATTACCACCGCACTGAACACCTGATCCGCCTTGTCCTTGAACATTCTGCGAAAGGCCTTGTCCGTCATCGTCTCCCTCACATCGTCATCCTCGTAAAAAGATGCGGAGTAGTTCAAACTTCTCATACCGAGAATCAATGAGTCCAAAAATTGGAAAACGCCCCGAATAAACGGAATGTTCAACAGCTTATTTCCATGGGCAATACCCATATAGTGCTCTACTTCGACTTCGATCTCTCCGTTCGGTTTCCTGACTGCCACGGCATACTGTTCCTTGTTTTTCATCATGATGCCTTCCAGTACTGCCTGTCCGCCGATTCCGGAGTATTTCATAGTTTTTTTCTTCTTCATTGCGTATCCTCACATTTAGCAAAAAAGGTTGAGATATGCACCTCAACCTTTTTATACAAAACTTATTTGTTTTCCACACCGTATTTCCTGTTGAACTTATCAATACGTCCGCGGGCCTGTGCTGCTTTCTGCTGCCCTGTGTAGAA
>JAFLTD010000100.1 GCA_022510625.1 Lachnospiraceae bacterium | reverse complement strand
TAAGTATGAACAACATACCAATTTGCTTCCGCCATACTAATACCATGCCTTTCCCGATTACTGTTTCAGAGCTTCTTAAAACGAAAACGTCGTGAGAAAATCCACGCCATACTGCAGGCCGAAATCCAATACCGTAATAATTGCTCCGATAACAACGGAAATAATAACAACCGCAATAGATTGCTTTATAAGAGAATCCTTATCAGGCCATGTGATCTTCTTAAATTCGGCTTTCACACCACTGAAGAACTTTGTAATTTTGGATTCACCTTGTGACTTAGCAGAATCTCCCATGTTATACTCCTTTCGTAAAACAAAAACACCTGACGATTATTTTGTTTCCTTATGCATAGTATGTGTTTTGCAGAATCTGCAATACTTCTTGGTTTCCATTCTGTCCGGATGTGTCTTCTTGTCTTTGGTCGTATTGTAGTTACGCTGTTTACACTCTGTGCATGCTAAAGTAATTTTTGTACGCATTTTGCTACCTCCACGTGTATTCGTCAATCATCTGATTATTATTTTTGAGCATAAAAAAAAGACCTAAATCTTATCTTGCTCAAACAATATATCACACGCCCGACGTGAAGTCAACTGATTTTACAATTATTTTGAACATATTTTAAACACAGCTCAGGTAAAATATGATATCACGCAGGGGTTTCTGCAATTTTATTTGTTTAGAACCCTTAAGTTTTCCTTATTTATATACGATAAATGTATTATAGAATGCGAAAAGTATATGCCGGCACTCTTATTTTGTGTCACTACATATTATAATATGTAATATATGCTTGCTTTTTATATAATTGTGGTGATATAATAGGCTTAGTATATTATAGTCTGTTAAACTACCCACAGATGATGTCTCGCAAGCTACGGACAGCTGACAGGAGGCATCACCGCCCGGATTGTTTCCGGGAGCATTCATGGAAGAAAGGAGGGGCAGTATGTCTTATAACAGCATCAATAATTTGGCGAATGTCTATAACTTCTATATGACTACCTATGCGCCAAAGTCCAGCACACCTTATGATTCTCATAAGAAGAGCGAACTGCGCGGTGTGTATAATTCCATCGTTAAACTGAACAAAGAGTCCCCTCTGTATATTGTGGATAACAGCAAAGCTTCCCGGGAATTTGCGGTCAGTGTGAAGGAGAATGCCAGAGAACTTCGCAATACTATCGCATCTCTCGGCGGATTGGATGAGGAAGAGCTTCTGAATAAGAAGGTTGCTTACTCCAGCAACCCCGATATTGCGAAGGCCGATTTTATCGGTTCCGTTAAAGAGGACGAAGAACTTCCTACTTATAACATTGAAGTAAACCGTCTGGCATCTTCACAGGTCAATTCTGGCAACTATCTGGCGGACAATGCTCCTGTGGCTCTGGCGCCCGACACGTATTCTTTTGACGTCGGCATTGACGACCTGAATTATGAATTTCAGTTCAGTATCAGGCCCAACGATACGCACAGAGACGTCGAGGAACGTCTTGCCCGGCTGATCACCAATGCCAATATCGGCATAACAGCATCTGTCGTTTCCGAGGAGGATAACACTTCCTATTTAAGACTGGAATCCAATTCAACCGGTTTAAAGGATGACAGATCATATATATACAGAATATCCGATCATCGGACGAGTAAGATGTCCGGTACGGTAGATTATTTCGGTTTGGATCACGTGACCAAGATGCCGAGCAACGCTTCCTATACAGTGAACGGCGAAGAACATACTTCTACGTCTAACCGGTTTACACTGGATCACACCTACGAGATCGAATTGACCGGCGTAAGCAGTGAAGAAGGTGAGACTGCTTCTATCGGTCTGAAGACGGATGTGGAATCACTTACGGAGAATGTCAATACGTTGGTGAGAGGTTTCAACTCTTTCCTCAGGGCGGTTGCGGAATACACCGACAATCAGCCCAAGAGCAATCGTCTCTTCAATGAAATGAGCAGTGTGGCCAAAGTTTTTGCTCATGATCTCACATCGCTCGGACTGAATTTGAATTTGGACGGCACATTGGAGGTGGATGACGATACGCTTCGTCAAAGTGCCATGAGTGACGATGCGGCAGAGACGTTCTCTCCTCTTAAGAGTTTCACGAATGCCGTTCTTCGCAAATCGAATCAGGTATCCTTGGATCCGATGAACTATGTGAACAACGTGATTGTGGCGTACAAGAATCCCGGCAAGAACTTCGCAAGCCCATATATCACAAGCGCATACAGCGGCATGATGTTTAACAGTTACTGCTAAAGCTTGCACACTATAAATCAGAATCATCAAGAGACAGACCATTTTGATCTGTCTCTTTTTTACTAGAGCGGTATATTACCATGTTTTTTTCTGGGTGTCTGCACCTGTTTGTTCTTCAGACCTCTCAGTGCTCTCACAAGAGCCCCCCTCGTCTCTTCGGGCTTGATGACCTCATTCACATATCCTCTCGCTGCCGCCACATAAGGGTTCAGGAATCGTTCCTCGTACTCGGCTTTGCACTGTGCGCGCATGGCTGCCGGATCGTCCGCCGCCTTGATCTTGCGCTTGAAAGCGATATTGACCGCACCGTCCGCTCCCATAACCGCAATCTCTGCAATAGGCCACGCAAATACAATGTCCGCTCCCATCTCTTTAGAGTTCATGGCAATGTATGCACCGCCGTACGCCTTGCGCATAATCAGCGAAATCTTGGGAACCGTAGCTTCCGAGTAAGCGTAAAGTATCTTGGCACCGTGACGGATAATGCCGTTGTGCTCCTGTGCCGTGCCGGGCAGGAATGCGGGCACATCTATCAATGTAATCAGCGGAATATTGAAACAGTCGCAGAACCGGATGAATCTGGCAATCTTGTCGGAGGCATGATAATCCAGTGAACCACCCATAGAGTTGGGCTGATTTGCCACAATACCCACCACCTTGCCTTCCATTCTGCACCAGCCTATCACCGCGTTGGTCGCAAATTCCTTCTGTACCTCGAAGAAACTTCCCTCGTCCACGATACAATCTATGACTTCCAGCACATCGTACGCATGACGGGAGTTATCCGGAACTATATCTCTGATCTTTGCCGCCTTAGCCTTCTGTGAAGTGGCAACCCGGACGTTATCCACCTTGCCGAATACCTTTCCCACACGGGGCAGAATGCTCTCCCTCTCCTGGTTGTTGATTGTCGGCGGCTTTTCTGTCCAGTTGCTAGGCAGATAGGATAATAGTTTGCGCACACCCATCAGACATTCCTGTTCATTATCGTAAGTAAAATGAGACACTCCGCTCTTCTTGGCGTGTACTTCCGCACCGCCCAGCTCCTCCACGGATACTTCCTCGTTGATGACTGTCTTGACTACATTCGGTCCCGTAATGAACATCTTGGAAATATCCCTGACCATGAAAATAAAGTCGCAGATGGCAGGGGCATAACATGCACCTCCGGAACAAGGCCCTAATATAACGGCAATCTGCGGAATCACGCCGGATGCTTTGGTATGGCGCAGAAACATGCCGCTGTAACCGCTCAATGACGAGATGCCCTCCTCGATCCTGGCGCCGCCGCTGTCGTTGATACAGATCAGAGGCGCTTTCATCTCCATCGCCATATCCTGAATACGGCAGATCTTAAACGAATGATATTCGCCCAATGTACCGCCGATCACCGTGAAATCCTCACTGGCCACAAACACCTGTCGGCCGTCAATCTCACCGTATCCGGTCACGACACCGTCACCCGGTACCCTTCTTTTATCCAAATCGAAATCGTCTATGCGGGATTCTATAAATCCGTCTACTTCCACAAAGGTACCCGGATCGAGCAAAACCTCTATACGCTCGCGTGCAGTCATTTTTCCGCCCGCATGCTGCTTGTCGATCTTGCTCTGTCCGCCGCCCATAAGAGCTTTCTGTCTTCTGTTATCCAGTTCCTTAATAGCCTCGTTCCAGTTCATGGTCTCCTGCTTCCTTCCCGCTGTAAACAATCGTTTTCAACAATAATGATATGATTTGTATACTGATATATTCCAATAAACAAAAATATTGTTTGATTTTCTAATACTTTGACTATCAAATTATCTTTGAATATTATAAGCAGAGTATCTGTTTTTGTCAATACTCTGCTCATAGCCATTTACATATTTATGAATTGACAGATATTTCCCCATTATGAAAACGAATGAAACAATATCTTTCTATTTAATATACCGTCCGGTAAATGCATAAAGGTCGAAAGTCATTTTGGGAGCAAAATATGCCGGATTGGCACTATATTTTAAAAAAGGATCTTTCTTAACGGCAGTAATGATTACTTCTTCATAACCATACCCGTTCTCGTCAACAAACAGCCGACCAGTTGTATCGCCATCTTCAAAACAATGCCTATCACCTGCATATCCGTCTTTTAAATTGATGTTATATGTGATTTCAGTATTTTCATATTTTCCGTCTTTAATCGGCGAAACTGTAATGCGACACTCTACATAATGATAACCGTCACTATCAATCGGCGCATATTCTCCCAGAGCGTCTTCATACCATATCCACTCATACTCTACATTAAGATAATTTCTATAATTATCCTTAGCGATGTCAACACCTAACGATTCTCCGCAATGATTACATACACCTTCCGAATCAAGCTGATGTTCCAATACTGTACCTTCCGTCTCCCCGCAGACACTACAGGTCTTTGGTTCCGTACAAGTGGCTTCCACCCATGTATGCCCTAAGGCTTCTCCTTCTGTCTCTCCGCCGACAACACAAGTTTTCGGCTCCGTACAAGTAGCTTCCTGCCATTCATGCTTTATATGGCAGCCTGTCAATAATATACAAGCCGAAACAGCTAACAATCCAACGTTTATAATTCTTTTCATTTGTACCTCCACCTATATGTCCTTTAGAATATGTATGAATGATCACACCTAAAAAATAGCCGATAAAAGTAAATCCACACACGCAGACACAGCCTTATCCTGTAACGTATCTACGAATTTCTCCCCAAACTCGTTTGCAACATTGTTAGGAAGAAATGTGTATGAGAATTGCAATAATTCCGCGTAATCTCCGCTGTATGAGATTTCAACAACATCATTTTCCGTATATTCTTCCAAAGTATCGGATTTCGGCAGGTTATCCGCACTTGTCAAGCCATAGCCTCTGACTTGAATGTTAAAGCAATACTCTATTCCGTCTACTTCCACATATACCAATCCTGCATTTTTCTGATTTGTATATCCCAGTTCATTCACCCATACGGATATAACTCCATAGCCGTTCTCCGCCTTGTAGGAGGCTTCCATCTCATATGCCTGCGTGCTCTTTGTAAGAACGTTCGCATCCTGCGATGTGCCGACTAAGTATATCTCTATATGGGCAAAGTCACCGGATCGATCCAGACTGTCATTTACATAGGTCTCATATATGGGAAAGGTGTATCCGTCACTGTAATCTACTTTATTTAAATTTATGACCTCTTCAATCTCGGCAGCGAAATCTTCATAAAATGCAGAACCGTCTGTCTGTGTCTGTGCAAACCGTATTACTTTATTTGCATTGGAATACGCTGTCAGATTACAGTTATAACTGCCAAGTGTGCTGCGTATATGTCCTTCGCTGTATATTTTATATGTAGTGTCCAGTTGAGGAACCGGCTCCACATTGATCGTACAGGTCAGATCTGTTCCGTCAACATAGGCGTGAATGCTCGTAGACATTCCGCATCCTGTCGGCATCGCATAAACAATACCGCCATCATCCACCGTCGCAATGGCATCGTTATCGCTTTGCCACACAATATCGCCTGTCGTTCCATATACCGCCAACGAAGCTGTATTACCCACTATTTTATTAATCTCCGTCATACTAATCTGCGGATTTGTGACGCATACCTGAAAACTCCTGCTTTGCTCATTGTTTGTCACAATAATATTGGTTTTACCCTCGCTTTGAGCAACGAGCTCACCGTTGTCGGAAATGTACGCTATATTGCTGTTTTCACTTTCACAGTGCAGGCTGTCTTCCGCGCACAAATTATTTAGGTCGTAACTACAGCCAAGTGCAAGGTTGATGTCCTGAAACTCATATGCAGATAAATCAACAGAATCTGTGTCTTCCCGTACTTCCGCATCTGACAGTGCCATGTCACCATTGTCATCAGTCCCGACATTGACAGCGATACTGTCATCTGTCACTTTAGCCCCGCATCCGTATAAGCACAATGGCAACAACACAACAAACACTACGTGATAAATCCATAATTTTGAAAAATATCTCTTGTTAAGCATATACAACTTGTTATTTTCTCCTACAAAATAATTATAATTGAGAATGCAGTAGTCAACTCTTGATGCACTTGCTGTTATTCATCCACTGTCACCCAAATAGCGGGTCTCACCGCATGGTAACCGGTGTCATAAGTACTGTTGTATCTCCCCATCCCTATCATACTGACGTAATGTTTATTACGACCATCCCGCGTCAACCAACCGGTATCAAATTCCCGCTGTGCCGTCAGATACGGGGTTCCCTCACAGTCTCGATTATTTCGGGACACGTAGTCGTTCACTTCCTGCTTGGACAACAAAAACACGTAATCTTCCACAACTTTTTCTTCTATGGTTGTATATGTTTGTACATCATACACTGCATCCACCGTTACCTCACTCAACGCTACATACTTTTTTTCTTCCTCCCCAAATGCAGTATTATAAAACTCAGTATTGAGCCATCCCCTTAGAGAACATGCATCCCATCTTACGCGACCCATTTCTTCATCATCGTCGTGATACGGCTGCATATCAAGACCGTATTTGCTTAACAGAAGTAATCTCCCATTCTCCTCTTTCAGCACCATCCATTCAATCGGCTCCGCCCCGTTCTCTAAATCATTATCCTGCTCATAGCTTCCGAAGGTCACTGTATTTTCATATACTTCAGACTCCGCCTTATGCAGTACGCTGTCGATACCGCCCAATCCGGCTTCCCCATCTGTCGCGATCAATCCGGAATCAAGCACCGATAAATCTATCCACATGGCAGGGCGGACGCCGATTGATTTATCCGTTGGCATATACTCTATTTCAAAATCGGCGTACATGGCACATCTGCCGTGTAGAGTGCCTTGGCTATCATTAAGTAAAGTATTTCTCAGCCACCATGCGTATCGTTGTCCCGACCATGCGGCTACCGTAGAGCCACTGTCCAAGGCCATACCCTTATCCCTAAATTGGTTGATGTGACCGGCAAAATAGGATACCGCCTCCTCATAGCTAAGCACGAAAATATAATCATTCGTGGTTCCGCCGTCATCCGTAAAATAAAAATCATCCGCCGGCGTGTCGATCTTGGTATAGACTATATAATCTTTCTCATCATCGAAGGCTGTATTATAAAAATCATTATTCAGCCATTCGCGCAAGTAAGACTTGCCCCAATCATGACCATCATATGTACAAGTATCGAGTACATATCTGCTGACTAAAAGCGCTTTATCATCCCTGACGGTAAGCACCAGCCATTCAATCGGTTCTGCACCTTCCCAGAACGAATTTTGTTCGTAATGTCCCAACTTGATGTAGGAACCCGTCTGTATTCCCTCTACGCCGGGTACCTGCTCCGATATATCCGATGTGATCGTCACCCATATAGCCGGACGAACCGCATTGGCGATGATATAATTATAATCACCGAGAGGCTCAACCACACCCTCGGATGTCACTACCTGCGCGGCATTCTGGGTGCCGCCCGGAGAGCGCAGCCATGCCCTTGCGTAACCGTCAGAATCCACCGTGGCCCCCTGCGAGCGCGCATACTCCGTAACCTCCGTCCTGCTGTCATACTTGATATACTCTGTGTACTCTTCACCGCTTAAGAGAAACACGTAATTTCCTATGGAATATCCGCCCCGTGTCACCGGTGCGGCCTGCAGATTATCCTCAGTCTCGGTTGTGCTGTATTGTATGGCTCCTTTTTCATCATCGCTGAAAGCCGCATTATAAAAATCCTCGTTCAACCATGAACGCAAAGTACAAGAATTCCACCATGCGTCCCCGTCCGTTTCGTTATACACTTTGGCATCCAGCCCATACCTTGAAATCAAGAGCAGTTTATCATCCTCTCGTTTTAAGATTCTCCACTCGATCGGTTCCGCTCCGTTTGAAAGGTCATTATCTTGTTCATAACTTCCAAATATAATGGAAGCGCCACTGTAGGCAGCACCCACTTCTTCGGGGTCCCACGCTACAAGTTCCACCTCTTCTTCTGCTTCTTCTTCAATTTCTTCCTCTTCTGTTTCCCCTATGTCTTGCTCTTCCGGCTCTTCTTTTACAGCAGAATCCACTTGGGCATTCTCCGTCACTTCCGATGCTGCCTGTACGTCATCAGACTCTTGCACTGTTTCGGTTATCTCCACTGCAGCATTGTCTGCTTCTCCTCCGCATCCGGATAAAATCATCACACATATGAGAAAAAAACTGATAATTTTTCTTTTGTCCCTCATTTTTACCCTCCAATCAATTAGCGTGTTCGGGCTTTGCCTAAAAGACATTTTCCATTCTACAGAGTGTATTATAAATCTCCATAAATGTCAATTATAAATATCAATATGATAATGAAATATCTTTTTGATTAACATAGTATTGAGGTAGAGGTATTTATTATGATTGCTGATAGAATAAAATATTTAAGGGAAGAAAATAATCTCACTCAATCATCCTTGGCAAAAAAATTGAATGTTACCAGAAGTTCTGTGAATGCATGGGAGATGGGAATTTCTGTTCCTTCAACAGCGTTAATCGTAGACTTGGCAAAACTTTTTCATGTATCCACGGATTACTTGCTGGGACTGGACATAAGCGCAACTTTAGACATTTCCTCTCTGAATGACAAAGAAATTATGATGTTGTATGACTTAATTCAGTATTTCAAATCTCTCAAATAGCAATGTTCCGCGAAAAAAGGATGACGTTTGATACCGTCATCCTTTTCTATGTTCTGCAAAAAAATATTTAGTTACATACCGTCACATCTGTGCTTCCACTGCCCGAAGCGCCGCATCAATCACCTTATCCATATCGTAATACTTGTACTGCCCGAGACGCCCGCCGAATATAACGTGGGGCTTGGTCAGTGCAAGTTCCTGATACCGTGCAAGCAGCGCATCGTTGCGCTCATTGTTGACCGGATAATAGGGTTCATCCCCCTCCCGCCACTCAGCCGGATACTCTCTCGTAATGACAGTACCCTTCTGAGTACCAAACTCAAAATGCTTGTGTTCGATAATGCGCGTGTAGGGAATCTCCCGCTCCGTGTAGTTCACCACCGCATTTCCCTGATAGTTATCACACTCCGGAAGCTCCTCTGTCTCGAATCGCAGGGAACGATACTCCAGATGTCCAAGTGTATAGTCGAAATACTCGTCCAGCATACCGGTATAAACCACCTTGCGGTAGGTATTGCCTTCCTTGTCAACGACATCGACGCCGTGATCGGTCTCCCGCTCCGTTACAAACTCTCTGTAGGAAATACCGGTGTGCACCTCAATCCCCTGCAGCATCTTTCCCACCATAGCGGTGTAGCCACCGATCGGAATACCTTGATAGCGATCATTAAAGTAGTTGTTGTCATAGGTAAACCTGAGAGGAAGTCTCTTGATAATAAAAGCAGGCAATTCCTTACAATCCCTGCCCCACTGTTTCTCGGTATAACCTTTTACCAGCTTTTCATAGACATCCGTGCCCACCAGCGACAGCGCCTGTTCCTCAAGATTCTTAGGCTCCGTGATCCGCAGTTCTCCGATCTGCTCCTCGATCTTGGCTCTTGCTTCATCCGGTGTCACCACACCCCACATTTTACTAAAAGTATTCATATTAAAAGGGAGA
>JAFLTD010000010.1 GCA_022510625.1 Lachnospiraceae bacterium | reverse complement strand
TATTATCACCATTCCTTTTTCCGAAAAGCTGATGAAAAGCTAAGTGAGCTGGAGAATGATACATATTGTCTTGTAGCCACCGACATAGAACATTTCAGATTATTTAATAAGATTTATGGTCGGGAAGCGGGCGATAAACTTCTTATACATATCGCGGAATGTGTAAAGAATGTACAGGATAGATACGACGGTATAGCAGGCTATATGGGTGGGGATAATTTTGCGATCCTGATGCCCAATGATTCTGTGCGCTTGAGAAGGCTGTATAGGGATATCGTCAGAGGTGTCCAGAGAATCAATACGGTAGGATTTTTGCCAAGCCTCGGTGTATATGGAATTAACGATACAACTATGTCGGCTGTTGTCATGTATGACAGAGCAACCATTGCGCTTTCTAATAATATCGGAAATCAAACAGAGCGGATTTACGTTTATAATGACAGTATGGTGGAGGCCATGGAGGAGGAGTTGGGCGTTCTCACCGAGGTGCAAAAGGGACTGAAGTACGATGAATTTACTTTTTTTGTCCAGCCTCAGTGCGATATTTTCACCGATAAGATCGTGGGTGCAGAGGCTTTAGTGCGCTGGCAGCACAGGACCAAAGGAATGATTCCGCCGGGTATCTTTATTCCGGTATTGGAAAAGAACGGTTTTATTGCAGACTTGGATAAATTGGTCTGGAAGAAGGTATGCGAATGGCTGAGACAGTGGATGGACAGAGGTTATCAGCCGGTTCCTATTTCCATCAATGTGTCCCGTATCGATATCTTTTCCATGGACGTGCCGGCTTATTTAGAAGGACTTTTGAAGACATATCGGTTGGAACCCTCCAATTTAAAGGTGGAGATTACAGAAAGTGCCTATGCGGAGAACGATGATAAGATAGTAGATACCGTGAAACGTCTGCAGGAGCTGGGTCTCCTTGTGATGATGGATGATTTCGGAAGCGGATATTCTTCGCTGAATATGTTAAAAAGCGTGTCCGTGGATGTAATCAAAATAGACATGAAGTTTTTGGACTTCGATGGGCAGGAAGACGGGAAGGCAATCAGCATTTTGGAGACGGTAGTCAATATGTCCAAACAAATGGGACTGCCCATCGTTGTTGAGGGTGTGGAGACCAAGATGCAGGAAGAGTTCCTGCGTGGTATGGGCTGCCATTATACGCAAGGTTACTATTATTATAGGCCTTTGCCGATCGCAGAGTTTGAGAAACTCGTATCCGATGAGAACAAGATTGATCTTGGCGGTATTACGTACCATCAGGTAGAAGAGTTACGGGTGCGGGAGTTTTTGGACGAGAATCTTCTCAATGACACCATGATCAATAATATTCTGGGCGCGGCGGCATTCTATGACCTGTATGAAAACAAGATTGAGATTTTGCGGGTGAACACCCAGTATTCCCAGCTTGTAGGAGAATTGCCCGAGGAAGATGACCGAGATCAGGGAAAACTGTGGGAACATGTGCATGACGATGATCGTAAGAAGTTTTTTTCCCTGTTTGAGCGTGCCCATGCAAATCCGTCGAAAGGGGCGCAGGGATACGTTCGCTTATTACAGCCGGACGGTGCCGTGATTTGGGTTTATATACGTCTTTTTTTCCTGCGGGAGAAGGAAGGTCACAAGATTTTCTACAGTTCTCTTACGGACATAACCAAGCAGCGGGAGAAACGGCTGAAGGATAGTATGTCAGGGCTTTCGGTGAAAGAGTTGGAGGTATCCGAAAGACCACAGTTAGATCAGTACTTTGGCGATATGCCCAGCGGATTCGGAGTGATTCAGATCATGTTGGATGAGGAAGGGAATGCCAGCGACTATAAGATTGTATACGCAAACCATGAGCTGGTATCCATGACAGGCGGCAGCGGGAAGTATCTCCAAGATTTTATTGTGAAGAGGTTTGCAGATGTCAGGCAGGAGTTGCTGGAATTGGCTTATCAGGCTGCTTACATGGGAAACACAGTGACCCATTATCTCGATAGCTCGGTTGACTCTAGCTATCTACAGCTTACTTTATATCAATACGAGTATGGGTATGCAGGCTGTATCGTGCGGGATGTGACGCATGTACATATTTATGAGGATACACTGAACAGCGTGCTGCATTCTTATCGGGAAGTTTATTATGTTCATATAGAAGGCAATTATTACCGGATGATCTATCCGGATGAAAATCAGGTGTTGGAGCGTGGTAATTATGAGGCAGCTATGAACCGGCATTTCAGTTCGGGACTGATTGTAGCTGATGATATGGATGCTTTGCGGCAGCAGCTTTCCATTGTAAATCTGAAGAATGAACTGTCAGACAAAGACCGGTTTGAGCTCAAATACCGCAGGCGTCATGGAGATGACATTGAGTGGTGTCTATCCAGTTTTACGGCTAACAAGCGGGTAAACGGACGGCCTCAGACGGCTACATTGACCATCCGGAGTATTGATGAGCTGGTCAAGGGCGAGGAACGCAGGCATAAAGAACAGTTGGCCAAGACACTGGCATGTATGTCAGAGGGATTTTGCATCTATCGGGCGACGGAAGGTGAAGAGCTGCTGTTTGCGAATCCGCCTTTGCTGCGTCTTTACGGCTGCAATACACTTCAGGAGTTCAGAGATCTGGTCGGCAATTCTTTCAGTGGCATGGTGCATCCGGAGGACCGGGAACGTGTGAAGAGGGAAATTGCAGAGCAGATTCGGCAATCCGAAGAAAATATGGATTATGCCCAGTATCGAATTGTACGGAAAGACGGAAAGGTGCGTTGGGTGGATGACTGGGGACATTTAGAGGAAGGATTGGATTTCGAGGGAAAGCTGTTTTATGTGTTTGTTTACGATATTACGGATACAATCACAGAGCAGCAGATCAATAAGATTATGGATGCAAACAAGAAATTTCAATAAATTAACTCTGCAGTATCAACGTGAGTAATGTTGATTTTCTGTGGCAGCTAAAGAGGAGGACAAAAGATGAAAACAAGAAAAATCAGCATTTCATCACAGTTATTTATGTTTATTCTGGGTGTGGCGGTCATGGTTGCGTTGATCGTATGGGTAGTTTCCTATGCCACAATGGGTAATTTCTTGAGACAAAAGAACATGGACGATGTTGTGGAAATTGCGGTCATTGCTGCCGAAAATGTTGACGGAGAGACATTTTCCAGAGCAATAACGGGTGAGCCGGATGCCCTTCAAGAGGTCTATGATGCCCTGAGCTCTTTTACAGAGGGCGATTTTGTTACTTACATATATACAATGATGCCTAAGGATGGGAATTATTTCCAGTACGTAGTGGATACAGATACGGATGAGCCCGAACCGTATGGAGCAGAGTACGAAGCAGAGGATGCCATGTTCGAGGTGATGAAAGGTCATCCGTCAGTGACTTCCGAGCCGATGGTCGATGAGTGGGGCACCTTTTACAGCGGTTACGCGCCCATTTCATACAATGGAAAGGTACTGGGCTTTGTGGGAGTGGATTATGATGCATCTTCCGTACAGAGTTCCCTAAACAGCCTTGTGCGTAACGTTATCATTGCAGTGGCAGTCGGTATCCTTCTGGCAGTTTTGGTGGCATTGTTGGCGGCTGCAAGAATGAAGCGTAATTTCATCAAAGTAAACGATAAGATTCTTGAGGTCGCTTCCGATGACGGAGACCTGACAAAGGTTCTTGAGATTGCTTCCGGCGATGAACTGGAAGTAATCGGTAATAACTTAAATAAACTGTTACAGAAAACAGGAAATACGGTCAAGGGTATTAAGAAAGAGACCGGCAACATTGAGTCCAAAATGGAGGATATAAATACGCATGTATCCGGGTCGGTTTCCCGTATTACCGATATCAGCAGCACGGTCCAATCTATGGTGGCATCTTCTGAGGAAATTGCGGCATCTATCGGAACGGCAGGAGAGCAGGTGGATTATGTATACAATGACATTAGAAACATAGTAGATATCGTAACTCGGAATACGGGTGATTTGCGGGCAATCAATGTTGATTCCATAGAGCTTAACGACACGGCAGAAAGTTCCTCTGACAGAATTGCTAAGCAGGCGGAGGCGATGTCTTTGAATTTGCAGAAGGAGAAAGAAAAAGCAAATGCCGTTATGCAGATAAAAGAATTGTCGGATGCTATCCTGAATATTTCCGGGCAGACCAATCTACTGGCGTTAAACGCTTCCATAGAAGCAGCAAGAGCCGGGGAGGCAGGACGAGGATTTGCTGTTGTGGCAACGGAGATTGGAACTCTGGCGAACAACACGAATGACGCTGCAAATAAGATTCAACAGATGAGCAATGATGTTGTAGAAGCGATTCAGGGACTTGACAGCCTGGCAGATCAAATGCTTCTGCTTCTTCGCAATGAAGTTTCTGCCGATTATGAAAAGTTTGGCATTGTGTCCAAGACTTTCAGGGACAGATCGGATGATATCAGACAGTCTATGGAGCAGCTGCAGCACAAGACAGAGGAGTATGCAAAGTCTCTGGAAAGAATCAAGGACGCTGTGCTGTCTGTCAGCGCTGCATCTCAGGAAAACAGCGGTGAGATTACCAGTGCATCGGAGCTGTTGTTGTCAGTTGATGCAGATATGAAGAAAATCGGTGTTTCAACAGAGGAGACATTCTCCGCGATTTCCGCGATGGAAAATGATTTGAGCAGTTACCGGGTTTAATTTTACATATGTATCGTCGAATCAGGGCTTCCGGGCGTTTGCTTGGAGGCCTTTTCTTTTTTATAATTATATTCTTTTGAACCAAATACTGTTGTGGGACATCTAATTTATGTACAGCGAATACATGAAGATGTATGGCATGATAGCATCGATGCATATGCATTGCCAATAGGAATACTGTACATGGGAGGATTCCGGATGGACAAAGATGGATTTTTAAAGATGGCTTTGGATTCTGAACCGACACTGTTTCATGTTTCATTTTCGATTCTGCATAATGAGCAGGATTGTTCAGACGCAGTGCAGGAGGCGATGCTGAAGGCATACGAGAGTCGGCATAAATTGAAAGAAATCAAATATTTCAAGACATGGATTGTCAGGATTGTCATCAACGAATGTTACAGCATTCTTCGCAAGAAGAAACGGTTGCAAACTTATGATGACGCAGTGCAAAAGGACAATACATACTTAAGTAATTATATAAAGGAAGAGTACATTGACCTTTATCGTGCCATTGACCAATTAGGTCAAAAAGAAAAAATTTGTGTCATCCTTTACTATCTGGAAGATTATTCCGTTGCGGAGACAGCAGATATTTTAAAGATTCCGATCGGAACGGTGAAAAGCAGGTTGAATCATGCGAGAAAAGAACTAAAAGGTTTGTTGGATGAATAGGAGGGTCAAATATGAAAATATATAAGAATGTACCGGAAAGGTTCCACGGTCAGTTCATGGATACAATCCAAACAATAGAGAAAAAGCAGGAAAAGAGCTTCCACAGATATGGAACAAAGAGAATGGTTCTGCTGGTGGCGGTTCTGGTTCTTGTATTATCTACCATAACGGTAGGCGCGGCATATATATTTGAGTGGAATCAGGCAGCGCTGGACTGGTTGGGGGTTTCCGAGGAACTTGCGGGGCAGCTGAATGAGGAGGGAATTGCCAAGCAGGAGTATGCCACGGATTCAGATGCGGGAATTGAGATTAGTGCAGTTCAATCGGTCATGACAGATGACTACTGTTATGTGCTCCTCTCGGTTTCTGCCCCTGAGCAGGTTCCGCTTGATGAAGTTTTGTTTAGGGAAACTTATGTGGAATCTGATGTAGGAATTGAAAGCTGTATTGTTAATCATGCGCTATATGACATTGAAGGTGATGGACATCTGTGGGAAGCACTGTTGTATATATACGATGCGACGGATTATGGTGGTGCAGACGTGGTAATTGTTCTAAAAGATTTGGAAAGATTTGATTTGAAGGCAGAAATCTATGAAACAATTGTGGAGGGAGAATGGAGGATTCCGCTCACACTGCCATCCGAGTCGGAAGTTTTGGAAATCAATAGGGAGCGCACCATCCTGCTCAGTCACCACGAGGTTAATATCAAGAGAACGGAAGTGACTCCGTTTAAAGTACGTTTATACGGTGATGAGGAAGAACTGAGACATGCAATTCATTATGAGAAAAAGAATGTTCCGGGAATTGTTTATCAAGACGGAACGTTCGTGGAGGAGGACTCAATTATCAATGTAACATATGGACATAATGATGGGAATACCGGAGAATATTATATCGATATTAATCTGCCGGTTGCAATTGATATCACACAGTACGCCGATATTGTCCTTGAAGATAATGCGGATACTTCGGTTCCTATGACCTGGTCGGAAGATGAACTAAATCAGATGACTGTTTTGCAGGATCGTGTCGGCCATAAAATCCTATTTGACGGTACTAAGATTATACTGTGGGATGAAAAGTGTGAAGTGGGTACTGATATTATGGATTTGGCAGAATTGGGGTATGATGTGAACAGTGGAGATCTCACTTTTTTAGAAACAGGAAGTATAAATAAATTTGGTTATGATGAAAATGACGGGAACCTCATCGAAGTAGGTTCGGGAGGTAGAATGATTCACGCCTTTATCAACGGTGTGCAATACCATTATGAAGTATTATATTAGAGTACCTGTTGGGCCCATGAGATTGTTAATTCATAATATTTGTGATAAAATATCACTGCGGATATCTGCAGTGATATTTTTTGGAGGATAAGTGATTGACAGAAGCACAACATGACCAGGGGACAAACAAAAGGCGATTAGTCTTGATTCGGGGAAATCTGGATATGCTCAATTTGTTCAGTGACCAGCTTAAGCAAGGACTTTTGGAGTTGGGCTATGAGATATTTGATTTTGATTTATCACAACACTCTGAGAGTCTTGGTCAGTTCCTTGAGTATGTGCAAAAGAACCCGGTAACGGCGATGATTGACTTCAATAGCACATTTTTTGGAACAACACTTCCTTCAGGTGAAAACATGTGTGAGGTCTTGGGGATTCCCTCTATCAATATTTTGGTGGATCACCCTTACTGGTATCATGATAAAATACTGATGCATACTCCTTCTAACGGAATCGTGTTATGTGTTGACCGTAATCATATGAATTACATTAATCGGTTTTATCAGAATATCGCATGCACCGGGTTTTTAGCCCTCGGTGGAATTTCTTTTTCTTCGACACATAAACAGATTTCCGAGAGAAAAACGGATGTGTTGTATGCCGGTACTTTTAAAACAAATAATGTATCAAATGATTTTTCCGATTGGGATTTTCCGGCAAAACAAATCATAGAACATTTGCTTGTTCATACGGAGGACACTGTCGAGGCAGCAATCGAGCAGGAACTTCGACAGGCAGGTATAGTCCTCCCGGATGAAGAACTGCGAAAGTTTATTAATTCTTGTGCACAGATCGAGCATATTGTGGATTCTTATTATCGGGAGAAAATAGTCGGTTCTATTGCAAAAACGGGAGTTTCTCTGGAATTATACGGTGCCGGATGGTCGGTCTGCGACTGGGTGAATCTTCCTAATGTGCATTATGGCGGCAGGATTTCTCCGGAAGAAATAATATTGAAGATGGAGGACAGTAAGATTGTCTTAAACTCGATGCCCTGGTTTAGAGACGGCAGCCATGACAGAGTGTTCAATGCAATGATGTGCGGTGCCGTTTCCGTTTCTGAGACTTCTAAGTATTTTGAGGAAGCAGTGTCCCCAGACGCGTGGGTGCCTTTCGACTTATCATATGCAAGTCTGTCTGACCTTCCTAAGCGCATTACAGAGTTGTTGTCCGATGAAGATCGAATGCAGCAAATTGCCTTCGCCGGGCACGAACTGGCCGCATCAGAGCATACATGGAAGGCAAGAGCATTGGAGCTGCATCGGGATTTGTTATCACATTTATAGTTGTCCCGCGGAAAGGAGCATTACAATGACAGAGAAAATGGAAGCCCGCATAGCATTATGTAAGTGCAAAGAGGGCAAAAGAGCATATGGGGTTCGCTTTGAGAAGTTCGGAAACGGATGGAAATATACATGGGCATTTCCGGTTAAAGAGGAATCGGCAAAGAGAGAGGGATATGATGAAACGAAGATTATCGGCGATATCGGCCCGGACGCCGCATATCCCGGATGCCCGTTTTGCAGGGCAAAGAGTTTTGTAATCTGCAGCTGCGGCAAGCTGAACTGCAATAATGTCAATACACCGAACGCGCGCTTCACATGTGAGTGGTGCGGTGCATCCGGCGTATTGTCGTCAGGCTATGACGGTTCCGGGTTTGGTTCGGGCGGTGATATATAACAATTTTTTGAAAAGGTAATATTGTCCGGGAAACAGGCGGTATATCGGATAAAAATATGATTTTATTGAGCTTCCAATAGTTTGGGGAGCTCTTTTTCTTTTATGTAAGAAGTCTTGTCAAATCTATATTAAGAAAGCTCAAATAAGACAGGTAATTGTGATATAATAAGTGTAAAAGAATAAAGCGGAGAAAGTAAATGTTACAAAAAGTAATTGTTATTGGGAGTCCGGGTGCCGGCAAAAGTACATTTTCACGAAAACTTAGGGATGTGACAGGTCTTCCGCTGTATTATCTGGATATGTTATGGCACAAACCTGACAGGACAACTATTTCGAGACAGGAATTTGACGCTAAGTTAAATGATATTCTCATGAAAGATAAATGGATTATAGACGGGAATTATAATCGAACGATTGAAATTCGTTTAAAGTATTGTGACACTGTCTTTCTTATGGATTTCCCATTGGATATTTGTCTTTCGGGCGCAGAATCCAGAGTTGGAAAAAAGCGTGAGGACATACCGTGGACTGAGGCAGAACTCGACAGTGAGTTTAAACAGTTCATTTTAGATTTTTCTAAGGAAAGTCTGCCGAGAATATATCAACTAATTGAAAAATACGGGAAGGATAAAAGCGTATATACTTTTAAATCCAGAGAAGAAGCAGAAGAATACATAAGATCTATTCAAGGCCAAGAAATCAGGAGGTACATAGAATGGTAACCTATGAAAACAGAAAAAGTAAGCTGATCGTATATACACGGCAGACCGATGCAAAATCATATCCTGACGGATTGGCCAGGAGTATACATATTGCCGTGAGCCGCGACGGACAGCATTATCAGCCGCTTAATCAGAATTACGGTATTCTTTTTGCGGAAGCGGTAATTCGCAGTGACAACACAATTTGTCCCAAAGGTGTCAAGGACCCGGCTGTATTCTCTATGCCCGACGGTAGCTTCAAAATCACGGCTGTCAGAGTGAATGAAGACGGAAGTAACGATGAACAGAGCCGGGGAAGGCTGCTGTTCTGGAAGACCATGGATTTTATAGATTTTCAGTATATGGGTATGGTGGAGGAGGAGAGTCTTAACCTTGATTATAAGGAGAAAGAAAGCTGCGCGATACAGGGAGAGTCTGTCGTCGGCAGCCGGACGGAGATTGATGCCGGCCTCTGCGACCGACTACTGTTGCACTGGAATCCTCTCAGCCATGTACATACCTACCTGCCGGAGAGTGTGGCGATTACTTCCCGCGAAGAATTGGAAGAACTTTGTGCCACAGCTGTCTATTCGGACGGTTCTACCGTTCCCAAAAAGGTTGTATGGCATATGGAAGAAGTAGATTGCTCTACACCCGGTACCTATCAGGTGAGGGGCAGCCTGTATGATACACAATATTCATTCCCTCTGGCGCGGGGCTATGGCGACCCGGTTATTTTTCCATGGAAGGGCAAATGGTATTTCCTTGGAACCAATGACAATCTGGACGACATAGGCATTTATGTCAGGGAGGCCGACACGGTATCGGAACTTTTTGCCAAAGGGGTGGAAGAGCATCTGATTCTGGGTGTGGATGAGGAAAAAGATTTTATACAGACCTTTTGGGCACCCGAATTCCATATCATAGGCGGGCAGCTTTACATTCTCTTTGCGGTAGGTGGTAAAGTCTGGGGGCCGCAGTGTTATCTGATGAAACTGAAAGCGGGTGGGAGAATCACCGATGCAGAAGGGTGGGGAACACCTGTGAGAGTGCTGCGTCAGAATGGCAAACCGCTTGCGGAGAACGGGATTACACTTGATATGACATACGTGTCAGCAGGAGGATGCTCCTATATGGTCTGGTCCTACCGTGAGCATATCGGCACACCGGCTGATACAGGTTCCATGCTGTATATTGCGGAAGCGGATGAGGAAAAACCGTGGCAGCTTGCCGGTGAACCGGTGCTGTTGTCACGCCCGCTGTTCGGCTGGGAAAATGTGAACGGCACAATCAATAATGAAGGACCACATGCTTTCGTCCATGACGGAAAAGTGTATCTTACTTACTCCGGAGGTGATGCGGCGGGATACACTTATGTGTTGGGCCTGCTCACAGCCGACGTGACAGAGAATCTGACAGAAGTGTCAGTTTGGAAAAAGAGCTGTACTCCGGTACTTTCCTTTTATTCGGTAGAGGGAGAGTACGGTCCGGGGCATAATTCTTTCTTCGTGGATGATGACGGGAACCTGATGATTGCCTATCATGCAGAGGATGCCCTGGAGTCGCGACTTCGCAGTGATGGTATTCGCCGCGTTCATTTTGATGTACATGGCATGCCGAGATTTGACCTCTCCGCCGAGAGAGATTTGAACCCTGCCCTGAGAAATGTATCCATACAAGTCACGCTACTGAGTGGTGAAGGGAATTAGTCGAATGGCTTGTGTTAAAATAAAGACAATGCGGAGTAAGAAGGAGTGCTGA
Organism: Lachnospiraceae bacterium; assembly: GCA_022510625.1. Classification (GTDB taxonomy): domain Bacteria; phylum Bacillota; class Clostridia; order Lachnospirales; family Lachnospiraceae; genus UBA3282. The sequence goes on along the minus strand of JAFLTD010000010.1, from coordinate 35,665 downwards.
AAGATGAAGATATTAAGTTATACGCGAATACCGCAAGAAGATGAAATATATGCTGCTAAGCTCGCCTACAGCATGCATCTGGCGCTGCAGGAGGCGGATGGGAGCATCACTCCCTTGAATCACAATTCGGGTATCTTGTATGCGAAAGCAACACAGAATCCGGACGGGACGCTGAACGCGAAGAGTCTGAAAGATCCATGGCTTTTTGCGATGAATGACGGCACATTCGGCGTGGTTGCCCGGCGGATAGAGCCGGACGGCAGTGACGATCCCTCTGCCGCAGGCAGTGTTCTACTCTTTACTTCGAAAGATTTGATTCATTATGCAGAACAGCCGCTGCTGGGGCTCGGGACTGATGCGGTTGTGGAGAGCATTGTATGTCGTTACATACCGGAATCGCAGAAATATCGCCTTCTGTGGAAAGAAAAGACAAGAAACTGTTTCCTGATAGAGACGAAAAGTATGAGTGGAACTCTGTCTCATTCGGAGAGACGAAGTATATGTGAAGAAGATTTTGAGAAGGAAGCGGCAGCAGGCGGTCGGTTACAGGTAAAGACGATTCCCGACAATCCCGGGCAGAAGGAGCCCGTTCAGAATGAATCGGTCGGACAGGATATTCTGCAAGAAGAACTACTCCCGGAAGGTGCTGTGCCCTGTAATATGCTGGAAATCCCCGATGCGCTGGCGATACTGCTTAGGACACGGTTTCTGACGCCGATCAATATTGCGAACGAGGTGCCGGAGAACGTGACGGTCTCGTCTGAGGCGGAGCTGAAAGCGATAAAGGCATTGGCGCGATACAGTGACGGAAGTTGTGTGAACAAACGGGTGGATTGGTATACGAATGAAATTGACTGGAATAAACCGGGACGCTACACTGTAGAAGGAAGAGTTCATCAGGACCGGTTTGAATTTCCGGTGGCATGGAATAAGGCAGACCCGTGTATCGGCAGGTGGGGCGGAAAATATTATTTTATCTCCACCAATGATCTGGATCATGAACATACCATCTATATCAGGGAAGCCGACAGCATTGCCGGACTGGTGACGGCACAGCAGGTGAAAATCTTGGATGCCTACACGTACCCACATCTGGGGAATCTCTTGTGGGCGCCGGAGTTACATGTGATTGACGGCAGACTGTATGTGTTCCACGCAGGAACGCCGCAGGAATTCCTTGAGGAACAATCTCATGTGATGGCGTTAAAGGAAGGCGGGAATCCGATGAAAGCCTCCGACTGGGAGATGCCGGTGCGGGTGGTGAGAAAGGACGGGAGTCCGTTGTACGGCAGAGAGGGCATCACGCTTGATATGACGGAATTTGAAGTGGGCGGCAGGCATTATGTGTGCTGGTCCCAGCGTCAATTCTATCCGATCGATCAGGGAGCATGGCTGTATATCGCCTGCGTGGATCCCAAGGAGCCTTGGAAACTGACGACGGATCCGGTACTGCTTTCCATGCCGGAGTACGGTTGGGCCAACAATCATACCTTTGTGGATGAAGGACCGTTTGCTCTGATCACGGAGGATAAGGTATATCTTACATTCTCCAGTGCAGCAGTGGACAGTACTTATGTGGTGGGACTGATGAGCGCGGATCCCGGGGCGGATCTGCTTAATCCGGAGAATTGGGTCAAAGAGAATTATCCGCTGCTTTCTTCCCGAAGTGTGGAGGGAGAATTCGGAACAGGACACAACGCCTATGTGACCGATGAGGATGGCCTGGTGTGGAATACTTATCACGCAAGACCCGGAGTAAACGGTCCGAGAAGTTCAGGCATCCGACGGGTGCATTTTAATGCGGAAGGATTTCCGGTGCTTGATATGACGGAGGAGATGGACCTTGATTCGGAGCTTGCGGCGGTGAAGATGGAGGTTGTCATACCGGAGCGTAGTTGAGCATCGTGTAACAAGCATAATTAATTATCAGAGTATATCTGTAGCCGGGTACTGAGAGGCAGTGTAATAATGGAATAAAAGGAGGAGCATCTGCATGAAGAAAAGAGAGATTCAAATCTTACAGGGTCAGGAAGTTTCGTTTCATAATAATGTCGGTTTCTGCATCGGAACCGGCAGAATGGGGCTGGCCCTGCAGCAGGCCTATCAGGATCAGCTTAAATTGGTACAGGACGAAATCGGGTTTTCACATATCAGAGGGCACGGACTGTTCAGCGACGATATGGCGATCTATCACGAGTATGAGGAAAACGGACAGATGAAGGTTGAATACAACTATACCTATCTGGACATGGTGATGGACAGTTATTTGAAGCTCAACATAAAGCCGTTCTTGGAACTGGGCTTTATGCCGGAGAAGCTGGCATCAGGAAGTCAGACAATCTTTTATTGGAAGGGCAACACTACGCCGCCCAAGGACTATAATATGTGGGCGGATATGGTGCAGAAACTGCTCATACATTTGATGTCCCGTTATGGTGCGGACGATGTTGTGACATGGCCCATTGAGGTGTGGAATGAGCCGAATCTTCCCGGTTTCTGGGAAAAAGCTGATATGCAGGAGTATTTCAAACTGTTTGCTGTGACACTTCGCGCCATCAAAGAGGTAGATCCACGATTCCGTGTGGGCGGTCCTGCCATATGCGGTGTGCGTGATGCGGAATGGATGCAGGCATTTCTGGATTTCTGCAAAGCGGAAGGGTTGAAGCCTGATTTTATCACAAGACACCACTATACAACGGAGCTGCCGGAGCCCGTAGGGCATTATGGATATGCCAAGTTGTCCGAGCCTGAGGATGGTTTTGCAAATTTACAGTCTACCAGAGATATCATTGACAGCTATCCGGAATTTAAGGGTCTTGAGATCCATATTACGGAATTCAATACCTCCTATATTCCCAACTGTCCGCTGCACGATACCAATGAAAATGCAGCTTTTATTGCGCATCAGCTTTCCAGGTTGGGCGATGTGAACGAATCTTATTCCTACTGGACATTCGGGGATATCTTTGAGGAGCAGGGAGTGCCCTATACACCTTTCCATGGAGGATTCGGACTGGTGGCAAACGGCTGTATCCCCAAGCCGACCTTCTGGGCATTTGCTTTCTACAAACGGCTGCAGGAGAGCGGCGGCAAGTGTGTATACAAAGATGATAATGTTGTGATACTGCAAAAGGATGACGGAAGCTACCTCGGCGTGGCTTGGAACCATAAGCCGGAGGGCGACGGCATTTTGGAGCTTGGGATCACACTTCCGGCGGAGGCGGGAAACTACACGCTGTTGCAGAAAACGGTGGATGAAAATACCTGCAATCCTTTAAAGGTGTGGCACGATTTGGGTGAGCCGGCAAATCCTGACGCTAGTCAGATTAAGTTGCTTCGGGAGAGTGCAGTGCCTCTTGTGACTTCGGGACAGTTGACGGGTCAGGAAGGCAGACTTGAACTGCAGCTTGAATTGAATCCATATGCGGTTGTATGGTTTTCACTGTCCGAGCGTAAAGAAACGAGCGACAGGGGATATGATTACCGGAGAGTAATCGGAAGATAAAGAAAAGCCGAAAGCAAAATGCTGTCAGAAGATAAAGAGAGATCGAAATAATCATTGGGAGGAATCGAAGATATGATGGAGGTTACACCCCGCAAGGGCAGCGCGATCACGGATATATGGAGAGAGGAAGATGCGCTGTTTCTCAGGCAGGAAAGGGGATTGATACGGTTGCAGCCAATGACCGATGATATTCTCAGAGTATCTTTTACGTCGGAGCAAAGTTTTCCCGGTGTGGGGACCAAAGTAGGGGAAGATTGTGCAGCAAAGGCAAATAATGCAGAAGCGGCAGATAATGGAACAGGGGCGGCAACATGCGACTGGAATTACACTGTTGAAGAAGATATGCTCTGTCTCAATTTAGAGAATTTGAAAGTCCGGGTTTCCCTTGTGACCGGTTCCATTCGTTATGAGAGAAAAGACGGCACGCTTCTTCTGGCCGAGCGGGAGTATGAGAGTAAGGAGATTGAGGCCTTTGAGGTCTGGCGGACGTTGGACGGACAAGGGGCCAAGGTGGAAGAAATTCAAACCCCGGACGGTGTGAAGCGCAGAATCAAAGAGGCAGAGAAGATATATGACAGAACCTTGTTCCACACGAAGCTTTACTTGCAATTTCAGCCGGAGGAAATGCTATTTGGTCTGGGACAGGCGGAGGAGGGCATATGGAATCTGCGGCATACGACCCGGTATTTACACCAGGCGAATCTAAAGATTGCTCTCCCGGTGCTGCTGTCTGATATGGGATACGGTATTTTCCTGCCCACGCAGAGTCCTGTGATTTTTGATGATACCGAATATGGATCTTACCTCTACACAGAGGCGGACAGCTATTTGGACTATTATTTTCTGGCAGGCAATGCAGCCAACATTGTGAAGGGTGTTCGTATGCTGACAGGCAAAGCGGTTATGCTGCCTCTTTGGACATTTGGCTATATGCAGTCTCAGGAGCGATATGAGTCGGCTGCGGAGCTTGTGAAGACAGCGGAGCATTTTCGCAAAACGGAATTCGGAATGGATACGATGGTGTTGGACTGGATGTCCTGGCCGGACGGACAGTGGGGGCAGAAATCTTTTGACGAGACCCGATTTCCCGATCCTGCCGGAATGCTTAACTCACTGCATGATATGGATGCACATTTCATGATCTCCATATGGCCCAATATGACAGTTGGAAGTGAGAACTTTCTGGAGTTCCGGAAAGCCGATCTGCTGCTTCCTAACAGTGATACCTATGATGCATTTAACGAAGAAGGGCGGAAGCTATACTGGAAGCAGGTAAACGAGGGGCTGTTTTGCTATGGGGTTGACGCGTGGTGGTGTGATTCCAGCGAAGCAGTAACGCCGGAGTGGGGAAGACAGTGTAAACCCACGGCTGCAGAGATGTACCATGCGTTTGTGGAGGCAGCAGAAAGTATTATGCCTGCGGATCAAATCAATGCTTTTGGTTTATATCACGCTCAGGGAATCTATGAAGGACAGAGGGGAGAGACAGAACAAAAGCGCGTAGTGAATCTGACCCGAAGTGGCTCGCTCGGGATCCAGAAATACGGAACCATTCTCTGGTCCGGAGATACCTGTGCAAGCTGGGAGACGTTAAAACGTCAGATAGTGGCGGGGCTACAGTTCTGCATATGTGGGCTTCCATACTGGACATTGGACATCGGGGCCTTTTTTGTGAAAAAGGGACCGCAGTGGTATTGGAATGGGAAATATCCTGACGGTCTGGAGGATATGGAGTATCGTGAACTTTATGTGCGATGGTATCAATATGGAGCTTTTCTGCCGATTTTCAGAAGCCATGGGACGGATGTGCGTAGGGAGCCGTGGAATTTCGGTGAGCCGGGTGAGCCCGTTTATGAGGCGCTCTTGGCGGCCAATCAGCTGAGATATCGGCTGATGCCGTACATTTATTCTCTGGCGGGCGACGTATGGCGTAATGACAGTCTCATGATGCGCCCGTTGTTCTATGATTTTCCTGAGGATGAAGAGGCAGCCCGAATCTCACAGCAGTTTATGCTGGGCCCTGCCGTGATGGTCTGCCCGGTAACAGAACCGATGTACTACGGAAAGAAAGGAGAAGTACTCTCAGATGTAGACAGGACAATCCGGGTATACCTTCCCGCCGGCACGAAATGGTATGATCTTTATACGGAATCGTGTTATGACGGTGGGCGGGAAATATCTGTCCCCATATGTCTGGAAAAGATTCCCGTGTTTGTCCGTGCGGGATCTGTTTTGCCGACTACAGAGCCTGCAAGAAGTACTGCAAATCAGATTGGGCAGGATATGGAAGTACGTATATATGCAGGTGTGGATGGGAATTTTGAGTTGTATGAAGATGCGGGGGATGGTTATGGTTATGAGAAAGGTGAGTATTGTATAACGAAGATTATTTACACGGATCACAACCGCAGTGTCCGTCAGGAAATAAGCGGCGACAAAACGTACAGGCAAGGGACAATCAATATTCGAATAGTGGGATAAATGGCAGGATGTCATGATAATAATATCGGAAAAACTTTTGTAAGGAAAAACAAGGAGGTAACTATGATTAGAATTGCACAGACCGAAAATGGAATGGTAAGAGGAATAGAGGCTGCAGATCCCAGAATCACTGCCTTTAAGGGGATTCCGTTTGCAGCTCCGCCTGTCGGTGAGAACAGGTGGCGTGCTCCGCAGCCCTGCGAGAACTGGGAAGGCGTGAGAGAAGCGTATCGGTTTGCACCGATCTCCGTACAGGATACCCCGGGACTTGGTGATGATATATACTGCAGGGAATGGCATGTGGACCCGGAGATTGATATGGGAGAGGATTGCCTGTATCTCAACATATGGACAAGTGCGAAAACGGCAGAAGAAAAACAGCCGGTGTTGGTATGGTTTTACGGCGGCGGTCTCCAGTGGGGGTATCCTGCGGAAATGGAATTTGACGGAGAGAGATTGGCACGCAGAGGTGTCGTGGTTGTGACGGTGAACTACCGGATCAATGTATTCGGATTTCTGGCACACCCGCAGATTACCAAGGAGCAGCCGGATGCGCCTGCCAACTTCGGAAGTCTGGACCAGCAGGCGGGACTTAGATGGGTGGTGCGCAATATCGAAGCTTTCGGCGGAGATCCTAAGAATATCACAATTGCCGGACAGTCTGCAGGCGGCGGAAGCGTGATGAGCCAGATGACTTGTCCCGATAATTTCGATCTGTTCCAAAAGGCCGTAGTCATGAGTGCGATGATCAGAAGTCCCTACTTTGAAGGATCGGTGGGCATTCCGGAGCCACTTGGTGAAGCGGAGAAAAACGGCGAGAAATTCTTTGAATTCCTCGGAGTGAAAAATCTTGAAGAAGCAAGAGCGTTGGATGCGTTCTATATTAGAGATAAGTATGCGGAATATGCCGGGGAGCATCCGAGAATGTTTACCGTATTGGACAATAAATTCTGTGTGGGAGATCCCATGGTGCTTTTCAGGGAAGGAAAACATGCGGATGTCCATGTGATGGCGGGAAATACCTCGGACGAATTTCCAAACTTCCTTACCGCGGATTCGCCGGAGGAACTTAGGAAACAAGCCATAGAATTATATGGAGAAAGAGCGGAGGAATTCCTGCGTTTTCCGGAAACGCAGCATAAAGACGAGCAAGGGCGGTACGCTGTGGTGAGCGGTATCGAATGTACGGTGAAAAGCCTGTTTGCCGAGAAGAGCGGGAGCGGGCGGAATCATTACTATTATCGGTTTGATCCGGATATCCCGGGGTGGGACGATCCGGGAACGTTCCACTCGGTGGACCTGTGGTTCTTCTTTGAGACACTGGCGAAGTGCTGGCGGCCTTTCGTGGGAAGGCACTACGATCTGGCCAGACAGATGTGCAATTACTGGGCGAACTTCATTAAGACCGGAGACCCGAACGGTGCGGATGCGGACGGAAGTCCGATGCCCGAATGGAAACCGTACACGATGGAAGCTCCCTGCGAGATGATCTTCTCGTCGGAAGGACCGGTGACAAACCTCGGGAGTGAGAATCCGTTTAAGATGTTTTTGATGGATGAGATTGTAAGGAAGTTGTAAAAAATATAGGAGGTGCACCGGCTTGTTCAGTCTTGTATCTTACCGGCAGAAGGAAATTCGGAAGTTTGGCTAAGTTATAGAAAGATTCGGTAAAGACAGATAAATTTTTTGGGGGCTTTCAGAGGAAACTCTGAAGGCCCATAGTTGGCAAATGTAGGAGTGTCTAACATGGTTATTTTATATGAGGTATACAACAATCTGTATGTGAATATGACAAACAGGTGTCCTTGCGCCTGCACCTTCTGCCTGCGGCAGGATCGGGACGAAATGAACCATTCCGGCAGTCTGTGGCTGGAGCGTGAACCTACAGTGGAAGAAGTAATCGCGGAATTTGATAAGTTTGATATGGGCAAGTACGATGAACTGGTTTTCTGCGGATTCGGCGAGCCTACGGAGAGATTGGATGATCTTCTTAAGGTAGCGGCGTATGCCAAAGAGCATTTTCACATTGCGATCCGCATCAACACCAACGGACTCTCAGACCTGATACATGGTAAGGATACGTCACCGATGTATGCAGGACTTGTGGATACCGTGTCAATCAGTCTCAACACGCCTGATCCTGAGAAATATCTGGAATTGACGAGAAGCCGATTCGGAATACAGTCCCACTCAGCTATGCTGCGCTTTGCGGGAAATGTGAGCAAATATGTCCCTCATGTGGTGCTGAGTACGGTGGAAACAACAATTAGTAAGGAAGATGAGGATTTGTGCCGCAGGATATGTGAGGAGCTCGGAGTGACCTATCGGATTCGTGCATGGGAAGGGTAAGAAGATATGGAGACAAACACAGACAGGAAAATTTATCGAGTAGACGTCGGACGTTTTGTATTCGGATTTGCAGTGAGGACGGCGGTGGTGTTTGTCGTGCTCTGGTTTTTCGAACGACCTATCCGGCTGTGGATATATAGGCTATACGCAAACCTGCATGCATATGCAAATGACAGTATCCTTAAGTTTGTATCAAATGAAAGCACCTCCGTATTATTGATTCCGGCGGTCGTTGCCGGGTTTTTATGGGCATTTTTCTGCGTGAAAACGGTGATTGTCGAACGCGGAGAAGTGCGCATTAAGAGAATGATCGGGCACGGAAGAATTTTCCCGCTCACAGATTATACTTTTGATTCCTATATCAAGCTGGGTAGCAGGATTTTCAAGTGGGGAAAACGTTACCTGAAAATAGAGGATCATGATGATTCTGTAAAAAAGATATATCTGCCCTTCTTTGGAACCGGTACTTATTCTGCCCTGGTCTCGGCGATTCGAGCGGAGGATACGGAGCTTATTCCGCAGGAAATCCGCTCTGAGATAGCCTATGAGAATCTGGTTGGTGAAGACAGTTATTATCTTGTGCCGAAGGCGAAGATTCTCCGTGCGGAGCGGAAGCGGTTCGGTATCTTTGCGGCACTCTGCATAGGCGGCTTTGCGCTGCTTATTGTACTTGTTATATCGGGTGCGGTGCAGCTTGGCTGGTATTATATGATGCTGCTGATTGTCTTCGGTATCATGGTGCTTTCGATTCCGGTGGAACTTTTCAGGATGCTTGCCAATATGCGCAGATGTCCGGAGCGGTTTAAAAAGTCCGGGAACTTTCTCTTTGTGGATGAAAAAGGGTTTTCGCTCGTGCGGATCGAACAGATTACATTCACGGACGCGAAGGCGGTCAGCTATTCCATCTATCCGAAATACCGCTATATGAGAATCAAAACCGAGGACGGAATCTATAAGTACTGCCTTGGAAGTGCATTCAGTATGCCCTATCAAAATTATGTAAACCTATGCCGCGGGATAGAAGAACTGTTTATCAACGATGCCATGAAAATTGTTTATATGCAGAAGTGAAACGTTGCAAAGGGCGGAAGGGTAGACACAAAGTACTCAGATGGGTGATCATAAAATGAATATAAACAGTGAACTGCTTGAAAATCTGAATGAATTACACACAACAGAATTAGGCGTAATACGAATAAAAAGAAATTTGTCTTTAGATACAGATGATGTGGTTGAGTGGTGTAAAGCGAAGATTTTTTCTCCTGACGCTGTTATTACAAGAAACGGAAAGAATTGGTATGTGAATGTAGATGACTGTATCATAACTGTAAATGCGCATAGTTATACTATCATCACGGCGCATAAGGAAAAGAAATAATATCAATAGCAAAAAAGCGTCCCGTCTATTTTTAGTTAAATAGGCGGGAATTTTCTTTCTGAGTCTCAACTTCATGACATTACAAAAATTTACACCGAAAAAAATACCCTTAAAAATGTACCGGTGAGATTTTTTGCTAACAAACTTCGTCTAATGGATGTAGGATGAAAACAAAAGCGCTTTTGGAGGAATCCGAAATCAACTGTACGTACAGGAGGACTGCTTAATGCAGAACGAAGAAATTATAAACTTGGTTAAAAAGGCAAAAAGGAAGGATGCCGATGCTTTTGTAGAACTTATGCAGCTTCAGATGAAAAATATGTATCGGGTTGCGCTGGCTATTCTGATGAATGATGAGGACGCGGCAGATGCGATTCAGGATGCGATACTCGCTTGCTGGGAAAAAATACATACTTTGAAACATGCCTCTTACTTTTCAACTTGGATGACCAGAATACTGATCAACAAGTGCTATGATATCCGCAAAAAGCGGAGGGAGACGGCGGATCTCAAGGATTATGAGGAACCGGCAGCTTATGATGAATACAATCTGGAATTAAAGGAAGCGTTGTCGTCATTAGATGAAAAATATCGTGTTGTGATGACCTTGTTTTACGGTCAGGGTTACCACATCGACGAGATAGCAAGAATTTTGAAAATACCTAAAAGTACCGTGCAGACAAGACTTCATCGGGGACGTCAAATATTGGCGAGAGATTATTACGGGATTATAGGGAAGGAGTGAATTGTATGTCGAAGAGCAATATTTTTCTAAAAGATATCGATGTGCCGGAGATTGTGCAAAAGAAAGCAGACTTGGCCTTTTTGTCTATTCAGACGGAAGGAAAGAAAACTATGAAAAAAGGATACTATAAAGTTATGGCGACGGCAGCAGCCTGTGTGGCACTGATAGCTGCCGCATGGATGTCAGCCGGGATATGGAATCGATTCGATTTAAAAGATGATGCAGGAGAAGAAGGAAATCCGGTTTTAACAGAGCTTAACAGAATGTTTACACTGAAGGTGCAGGCAGCCGAACTGGAGGCAGGGAATCCGGTTCCGCTCTTCATAAGCGTTGATAATCCGGGCTATGTATTGGGCGCGGATGATAAAGAGATGAGTTACTGCATCAATGTACCCCTTACTTGCGAAGGTGAAGGTATTGAGTCTGTTACATACAGTATCAATAACGGTGCATTCCAGATTGTCCAACCGGAGAATAAGGATGAAAGGATTATTGTTAGCGGACAACTTTATGGGGAGGATATGCATACAGGCTGGATTGGAGGAGACTATGACGAGGGAAATGATGGTCTGCCATCAAGGTCTTATGAAGCGGTTTTGTATAAGTCTTTTACATTGGATTACGAAAGGCAGTCAGATGAGTACACATGGATCAACATATGCAATGCCTGCCCGTATGATGAGGAGATACTTAATCTGATTTGGGGAGAAAGGGCTGACGCCACGGATGAAAGCAATGGCATCAATAGGCTGCTTGCTCATACAGTTATTACGTGCACTGTTCACTATGCGGACGGAACAGAACAGGCGGCGGATATTCAGGTGGGAAGCCAGGTTATGATGGAAGATTTCGGAGATGATGGGATGGTTGAGATGAGTGTAATTACCTTTGAACTTCTAAATTAAAAGAGCCGGTTTGTATTTCAATCAGCCCCGGCAATATCCTTAAGGCAGACCGTTGAAACACGTCGGCACTCAGCGAGGTTATTTCGAGCTTAGTGGCCGTTACGTGTTGAACCGAGCGAAAGCGCGTCTGCGTAAAGGATATTGCCGGGGCTGGTCTGCATTATCCAACTTTTTTATAAATGACCGGTTTACAAATCCGCAGAATTAGTATATGATAATTATGGAAAACGATTTCCGAGGGATTTTACAAGTGCGGCTAAGAGGTATCTGTTTCCCGGAACAATGTTTTTCAGAATGGAAGACAGAATGGTATCAATTAAGGACGTCGCTAAACAGGCGGGTGTGGCGATTTCCACCGTATCCAAGGTGTTGAACAATTACCCCAATGTCAGCGAGGAGACAAAGAAAAAAGTTAATCAGGCGGTAGCGGACTTGAATTTCGTACCGAATTCCGTGGCGGCGGCGCTGTCGTCCAAGCAGTCCGGCAGAGTGGCGCTTCTCCTCAACCTGGACAATGTATCGCAGGCGGTGGATGAGATCAATATGCAGTATATGGCAGGCGCCATCGGACAGGCGATGGACATGAATCTGGATGCAATCACGGTGTTTTACTCGATGTTGAAGCATAGAAATATTGACGAAGTGATACGGTATCTGCAGTCCCAGAGCATTACGGGAATCGTTATTTTCGGCATGTCAAAGGCGGATAAGGTACTGCACAAGCTGATTGATGCGCAGATTTTCAAGATCGTGGTGGTTGATGCACCGATCGTGAATGCCTGCACTTCCGCCATCTGGATCGATCAGGAGAAAGCGCAGTATGATGTGGCCAAGAAAACCATTATGGAGAATAAGTGTAAGAGTATTCTCTATCTGGCAGGTAAGAAGAACGGCTATGTGACGGACGAACGGCTAAAGGGCATCAGGCGTCTGGCGCAGGAGAAGGGGCTTTCCCTGCTTGTGAGAAACGGGGAGTTTTCCGAATTGCAGGCGCGAAACCTCACTTTTAAATATGCCAGGAACAAAGATATGGTGGCCTGTGCCTCCGATCTGATGGCAATAGGCGCGATGAAGGCACTTATTGAGATGGATATTTTCCGGCCGGTGTGCGGATTCGACGGCATCACGCTGATGGGATATGCAGGCAAGCAGATGAACACCGTCAGGCAGGATTTCAAAAGAATTGCGTCCGAGGCGGTGAAGGAATTAAAACGTCTTATTGATGGCGGCGAGGGAGGACAGATCGTTCTCGACTATCAATTGGTAAGAATGAAATATTTAGATATAATAAATTAAAAGACATGAAGGAGGGTCCATTATGGCACAGGCGAGCAACCTGAAAAGAGATGTACTGGTATTGAATCTGGAGAAGGAACTGGAAGATCAGACACAGAGCGGATACGGCAAGAGCGTGGCTGAGTGCAGCAACGAAGAGCTATATTACAGTCTGCTGCAATTATCCAAGAAGCTGATGAAGGTTTCGGAACCGATCGAGGGCGAGAAAAAAGTTTACTATATCTCTGCCGAGTTCCTGATCGGTAAGCTGTTATCCAACAACCTGATCAACTTAGGCATCTATGACAAGATGGATGAGATTTTGGAAAAGAACGGCAAAAAGCTGAGTGCGATCGAGGAGATTGAGCCTGAACCGTCTCTCGGCAACGGCGGCTTGGGACGTCTGGCTGCTTGTTTCCTTGACTCCATCGCGACTCTGGGACTTCCCGGAGACGGTATCGGACTGAATTACCACTTCGGCCTGTTCAAGCAGGTGTTTAAGGACAGATTGCAGACGGCAGAGAAAAACGACTGGATTGAAGATCAGTCTTGGCTGACGAAGACGGATACATCCTTTGAGGTTTGCTTCGGAGATAAAAAGGTGACTTCCAGACTTTATGACATTGATGTCATCGGATATGACAACGGCGTCAATAAGCTGAGACTGTTTGATATTGAGTCGGTTGATGAGAGCATCGTCAAGAAAGGCATCGACTTTGACAAGGAAGATATTGAGAAAAACCTGACATTGTTCCTGTATCCCGACGATTCGGATGAAGCGGGCAATCTTCTTCGTATCTATCAGCAGTATTTTATGGTAAGCAATGCTGCGCAGTTGATTTTGCAAGAGATGAAAGAGAGGAAGTATGATCTGCGCACGATGTATGATCATGCGGTGATCCAGATCAACGATACGCACCCGACCATGGTTATTCCGGAACTGATCAGGATTCTCGTGGACGATAAGGCGTTCACGATGGATGAAGCTATTGAAGTTGTCAGCAAGACGTGTGCGTACACGAACCACACGATTCTCGCGGAGGCACTGGAGAAGTGGCCGCTTAAATATCTGGAGAAAGTAGTGCCGCAGCTTGTACCTATTATAAAGGAATTGGACAAGAGGGTGAAAAAGAAATTCAAAGATCCCAAGGTGCAGATCATCGACAAGGATAAGAGAGTGCATATGGCACACATTGATATCCACTACGGTTTCTCCGTGAACGGTGTGGCGGCAATTCACACCGAAATCTTGAAAGATACCGAGTTGAACGCGTTCTACAAGATTTATCCGGAGAAGTTCAATAATAAGACCAACGGCATCACTTTCAGAAGATGGCTCCTGTCCTGTAACCGCGAGCTTGCCGGTTTCCTCTCCGAGACGATAGGTGACGGCTACAAGAAGGATGCGGATAAATTGAAGATGTTACTCGACTATATTGACGAGGATAAAGTTTTAGACCGCATTGCAGAGATTAAGATGAACCGCAAGAAAGATTTTGCCGCTTATGTCAAAGAGGTGGAGGGAATCACATTAAATCCCGATTCCATCTTTGATATACAGAGCAAAAGGCTGCATGAGTACAAGCGTCAACAGATGAATGCACTCTACATTATTCATAAGTATCTGGAAATCAAGGCGGGCAAGAAACCTGCAAGACCGATCACCTTTATCTTCGGTGCCAAGGCGGCTCCCGCTTACGTGATTGCGCAGGACATCATCCATCTGCTGCTCGTGCTGCAGAAGATTGTCAACAGCGATCCCGATGTGAGCCCTTACATGGCTGTGCTCATGGTAGAGAACTACAACGTGGCCTACGCTGAGAAGATGATTCCCGCATGTGATATTTCAGAACAGATTTCTCTTGCATCGAAGGAGGCATCCGGAACAGGCAACATGAAGTTTATGCTTAACGGTGCTGTTACGCTCGGTACTTCCGACGGTGCCAATGTGGAGATTCATGAACTGGTGGGCGATGACAATATCTATATCTTCGGTGAAAAGTCCGAGACTGTCATCAAGCATTATGAAAAAGCGGATTATGTATCCAAAGATTATTATAAGAAGAGTCCCGTTATCAAGGAGGCGGTGGACTTCATTGTCAGCAAGCAGGCGCTGAAAGTAGGACACAAAGAGAACCTCAAGAGATTATACAACGAACTGCTTAATAAAGACTGGTTCATGACCTTGTTGGATCTGGAGGACTATATCGCGACCAAGGATAAGATGATCGAGGATTATGAAGATCAGAAGAAGTGGCGTAAGATGATGCTTGTCAACATTGCGAAGGCAGGCTTCTTCTCCTCCGACAGAACGATTGCCGAGTACAACAGAGATATTTGGAAATTGAGATAGGAAGAGTGTCATGCGGATGAACAGTACGATGACAAGAAACTGAAAGAGATAATAATAGACAGAAACAAGCCGGACGGTGGTGACCGTACCGGCTTGTTTTAGTGTTTTGCATTTTTTTAAAATAATTGTTGACATATCGGAAAGTTGGGTGTATTATCTATATCATATTAAACCTACCAAATAACTAGGAAATGAGGAGGAAGTTATGGCAAATATTAAGAAAAGCGCAACAGAACTGATTGGAAAGACACCTTTATTAGAGGTAGTCAACTATGAGAAGAATCATGACATCACGGACGCCACACTGTTGGTAAAATTAGAGTACTTTAACCCGGCGGGTTCCGTTAAGGACCGTATTGCACTGAGCATGATCGAGGATGCGGAGAAGGCGGGCAAATTGCAGCCCGGCGCAACTATTATCGAGCCCACATCCGGCAATACAGGTATCGGTCTGGCGGCGGTGGCGGCTGCTAAAGGTTATAAGGCAATCTTGACATTGCCCGAGACGATGAGTGTTGAGAGAAGAAAACTTTTACAGGCATACGGTGCACAGCTTGTGCTGACAGAGGGTGCTAAAGGTATGAAGGGCGCGATTGCCAAAGCCGAGGAACTCCAGGCATCCACACCCGGTTCCATTATTTTGGGACAGTTTGTGAATCCCGCGAACCCGGCAGTGCACAAGGCAACCACAGGTCCGGAGATATGGGAAGATACGGACGGCAAGGTAGATATCTTCGTTGCCGGCGTCGGCACCGGCGGTACGGTTACAGGCGTGGGCGAGTACCTGAAAGAGAAGAATCCGAATGTTAAGATTGTAGCCGTAGAGCCTGAGAGCAGTCCGGTATTATCCGGCGGTGCGCCGGGCGCACATAAGATTCAAGGTATCGGTGCGGGATTTGTGCCTGAGACACTTAACACAGGTATCTATGATGAGATTATCAAGGTATCTAATGAAGACGCTTTTGCGGCAGGAAAAACGATTGCTGTAGAGGAGGGTATTCTGGTAGGTATTTCCTCAGGTGCCGCGCTTCATGCAGCCACGGAGTTGGCGAAGCGTCCCGAGAACAAGGGCAAGACTATCGTGGCTCTTCTGCCGGATTCCGGTGACAGGTATCTGTCCACACCGCTGTTTTCGGCAGAATAAAAGGGAACCTCGGTGGTAATCTTTTGGCACACAGCTTGACAAATCCCGCTGTTCATACTAAAGTAGTCAAGTATGGACAAATACGTCCGGCAAGTCGGTTTGTGCGGGCTGCCGAGAAAGGATAAATGAGATGGCGGGGATAATAGATGTTCGCAATTTAAGCAAGACGTTTGTGACGAAAGATGCTGATGTGGAGGCGCTGCAGGATATCAATCTGTCGATACAGGCGGGCGACATCTACGGTATCATAGGAATGTCGGGAGCAGGTAAAAGCACGTTGGTACGCTGTTTGAACTTTCTGGAGCGTCCGACTTCGGGAACTGTGGAGATCGAGGGCAGGGATTTAAGCACACTGTCTGAGAAAGAGCTTCGCGCCAAACGTGCCGAAATCGCTATGATTTTCCAGCATTTTAACCTGCTGATGCAGAAGAATGTCGTTGACAATATCTGTTTTCCGCTTCTGTACGGCGGCGTCGGAGTCAAAGACGGCGGCACGCGGGGCACCATGAGCAAAAAAGATGCCAGAAAGCGAGCGGCGGAACTGCTGGAGATCGTCGGGATGACGGAGAAGGCGAAAGCTTATCCATCCCAGCTGTCCGGCGGACAGAAACAGCGTGTGGCGATTGCCAGAGCGCTTGCGGCGAACCCGAAGATCTTGCTGTGCGACGAGGCGACAAGTGCACTGGACCCGCAGACGACTCAGTCGATCCTGCATCTTTTAAAACAAATTAACAGAGAATATGGCATTACGATTGTGATCATTACCCATGAAATGTCCGTGGTCAGGGAAATCTGCTCCCATGTGGCAATCATTGGAGACGGTCGTCTGGTGGAGCAGGGTAAGGTAGCCGATATTTTTGCCCACCCTAAGACAAAAGAGGCGAAGGAGCTGATTGTCAGGGGCAAAGGAGAGGAGCGCCGCACACTGGAGAGCCACCAGAAAGATCTGATGAAGGGTAAGTGTTGTATCCGCATCGCCTTTTCCGTAAATTCTTCTTTCGAGCCGGTTATCGCCAATATGGTGCTGCGGTTCGGTCAGCCAATCAATATACTTCGAGCCGATACCAAGAATGTAGAGGGTATCGCCAGAGGAGAGATGATTTTAAGCCTGCCTGATGATGTACAGATGCAGGAGGAGATGAAGTCCTATCTGATCGAGAGGGGCTTGGCTGTAGAGGAGGTGGACGGTTATGTGGACTAGCGAAATGACCCTTATGATGTGGGACGGCATCAAAGAAACATTGTTTATGACACTACTGTCAACTTTGTTTGGATATATTCTGGGACTGCCTATCGGAATTACTCTTGCGGTGACTGATAAGAGCGGTATCAAACCTAATGCGGTAGTATACAAAGTCTTAGATGTGATCGCCAATATCATCAGAAGTGTTCCGTTCCTGATCCTTTTGATCTTACTCATGCCGATCACAAAGATGATCGTGGGAAGAAGTTACGGAACGGCGGCAACGGTCGTACCGCTCACTGTGGCGGCAGCACCTTTTATCGGGCGTATGATAGAGTCATCGCTCAATGAGGTGGATCGCGGTGTGATCGAGGCGGCGCAGAGTATGGGTGCAAGCACCATGACGATTATTATCAGGGTACTGTTGGTGGAGGCGAGGACCTCCATTCTGGTAGGCGTGACGATTGCGCTCGGCACGATTCTCGGATATTCCGCTATGGCGGGTATCGTCGGTGGCGGCGGTCTCGGAGACATTGCGATGCGCTACGGATATTATCGATATGAATCGGAGATCATGCTTGTAGCGGTGGTCCTGTTGGTTATATTGGTACAGATTTTCCAGACGATCGGAATGAAGATGTCCGTGAAGCTGGACAGAAGAAAAAGATAGATAATAGATATAGGAAGCATTGCTTTTTATATATAAAATTGAGCTTCGCTCACTTGTGAGATTTGTTTCGCGAACTTGTTTGTGAGATATTGCTCAAGAGGAGGAGAAAGTTATGAAGAAAAAATTGATTGCAAGCATTTTGACAGCAACACTGGCACTCGGTGCGCTGACAGCGTGCGGTGGCAGCGATGCACCGGCATCTACACCGGCAACCGACAATGCAGCTGACACGGAAGCTTCCGATTCGGACAATGGATCGGCAGCACAGGTTGAATCCAAAGGCACAATTACCGTTGCGGCATCCGCAACACCTCATGCAGAGGTATTGGAGCAGGTTAAGCCTATCCTTGCAGAGCAGGGTTGGGACTTGGAAGTTACAGTGTTCAACGACTATGTACAGCCGAACCTGGTTGTAGAGAGCGGCGAGTTCGACGCTAACTATTTCCAGCACATTCCGTATCTGAATTCTTTCAATGAAGAGCAGGGTACACACCTTGTCAATGCGGGCGGTATCCACTATGAGCCGTTCGGTATCTATCCCGGCACAAAGAGTGACCTGACAGCGTTGGAGAGCGGCGACGTGATTGCAGTACCTAACGATACAACCAATGAGGCGAGAGCGCTCCTGTTGTTACAGGATAACGGCATCATCACCTTGAAGGACGGTGTAGGCTTAGAGGCAACTGTAAGAGATATCGTTGACAATCCGTATGACATTGAGATCCAGGAGCTGGAGGCAGCACAGGTTCCCAGAGTAAAGGATGAGGTGGCTTTCGCGGTTATGAACGGTAACTACGCGATGGAGGCAGGTTTCTCCGTAAGCAAGGACGCAGTGGCATATGAGTTGTCCGACTCTGAGGCAGCTCAGACATATGTGAATGTTATCGCTGTTCTGGAAGGCAACGAGAACAACGAAGGCATTGTAGCGCTGGTAAATGCCCTGAAGTCCGATGCCATCGTTGAGTACATCAACAACACTTATGACGGTGGTGTGATTCCTTTCAATTAATGGATTGATCGGTTATCATGTAAAAAATTAGAAAAGTATCTGGGACTGATATGCTTTATTTCGGCAAGATAACAGTCCCGGGTACTTTTTTATTTCCCAGCCATCCTCTCTTATGGTATGATGTGTATGTAGATAACAATGCTGATTGAACATCACACCGGAATGGTATTATGCGGCATTGACAGCACAGAACAGAGGACAGGCACGTGTCACTTCAATTTTATTTCGGAGCTTCCGGCTCCGGCAAAAGTCAGAAACTTCACGAAGATATCATACGGGCAGCAGAGCAGAATCCGAAGACGGATTATCTGTTAATCGTGCCCGATCAGTTCACCATGCAGACACAGATGGATCTGGTGGTGGAGCATCCCCGCCATATTATTATGAATATAGATGTCTTAAGCTTCGGCAGGCTGACTCACCGTATCCTGGAGGAGGTGGGATATGAAGACATGCCGATTCTGGACGATACGGGCAAGAGTCTGGTACTCCGCAAAGTGGCAGGACAGTGCCGGGAGCAGTTACAGGTTATGGGAGCACATCTGCAGAAGATCGGCTATATCCATGAAGTAAAATCTGCCATATCTGAATTTATGCAGTACGGCATCGGCACACAGGAGTTGGAGAAGTTAGCCGACTACGCCCGTTCCCGCGGTGCGCTGTATTATAAACTGCAGGATCTTAATGTGCTGTATCAGGCATTTTTGGATTATATACACGAGAAGTACATCACCACGGAGGAAACGCTGGACAGGCTTAGGGATGCGCTGCCGAAATCCGGCATCATCAGAAACAGTGTGATAGCCTTTGACGGATTTACCGGATTTACACCCATTCAGTACCGAGTGATTCAGGAACTGATTAGATTGACCAATCGAGTCATTATAACCGTTACTGTTGATGACAGAGAGAATCCCTATCACCTTGACGGGGAACACAAACTGTTCCATCTGAGCAAGAAAACAGTTGCAGATCTACGTAAATTGACCGAAGAAGTCGGTGTAAGAGAGGATAAACCGGTTTGGTGCACGGGGCGGATCGGGGACAGACTGCCGCGGTTTGCACAGAATGCCGAGTTGTCCCACTTAGAGCGCAATCTGTTTCGTTATCCCGCCGATGTGTATGGGGAAGTCGTGGAAAATCTGCATCTGTATGAGGCGTCCACACCGAGGGAGGAGATTCGCCAGACTTGTATCGCCATCCGTAAACTGCTTGCGGAGTCGGAGAAAAAGGGAACCGGTCTTCATTACAGAGATATTGCGGTGGTGACGGGAAATATGGAAGCATACGGGAGCGCTGCGGAAGAGGAGTTTGCCAAGTTTGGCATCCCGATTTATCTGGACCATACCAGGGGCATTCTGAGGAATCCTTTTGCGGAATATATCAGGAGCGCCCTACGGATTGTGCTGCAGGACTTCAGCTTTGAGTCGGTGTTTCACTATCTGCGCACCGGTCTGACCGGATTCGAGACGGAGGATGTGGACAGGCTGGAGAATTATGCACGCCGGTTCGGTATCCGGGGACGGAAGAGATGGAACAGCATTTTTATCTATAAAGAGGAGAACACAGAAGGTGAGGAGGCGGCCCTGCGTCAGCTGGAGCAGTACAATGATATGCGTAAGCGATTGATGGAACAGCTTGCACCGCTGCTGCGGCCCTATAACAGCGCGGGAGAGACGGTACACGCACTCTATGATTTCCTGGTGCAGAATGAGCTGCAGCAGAAGCTTAAGCATTTTGAGAGACAGTTTAAAGACGGGGGTGATTTGGCGCGGGCCAAGGAGTACGGGCAGATTTATCCGCTGGTGATCGATCTGTTGGATCAGATTTACGGACTACTCTCGGAGGAAAAAATGAATCTTCGGGAGTTTGCGGATATTTTGGATTCGGGGCTTGCGGAGATCAGTGTGGGGACGATTCCGCAGAATGTTGACCGCGTGCTGGTGGGCGACATTGAGAGAACGCGCCTAAAGCAGGTGAAAATACTCTTTTTCGTGGGTATTAACGACGGCAATATCCCCAAGGACGGAGGAACAGGAGGAATCATCTCGGACATTGACAGGGAGTTCCTTAGGGAGTCCAATCTGGAGCTTGCACCTTCGCCGAGGCAGCAGATGTATATACAGCGCCTGTATCTGTATCTGAATATGACCAAGCCCTCGGAGAAATTGTACCTTTCCTATGCCAAGGTGGATAATAGCGGACGAAGCCTCCGCCCCGCCTATCTGGTTGAACTTGTGCGCAAACTTTATCCCGCTCTCGCGGTGGAGATGCCGGAGACTTACCCTGTGGAAGAACAGCTTGTATGTGGTGCGGACGGAATGAGTATCATGTCGGATATGCTGCGCGAGTACGCGGGCGGCAGGCTGGATGGGGAAGCAAGTCGGCGGATGTATACTTTTTACCATAGTTACCGCAGCAGACCGGAGTATCAGGATACGGTGGACCGCTTGATTGACGCTGCGTTCTACCGCTACAGCGACACGCCCCTGTCGCAGGCAGTGACCCGTGCGCTCTACGGGACGATGCTGCTAAGCAGTGTCAGTCGTCTGGAACGGTATGCCGCATGTGCATACAGCCATTTCCTGCAGTATGGACTGGCGTTAAAGGAGAGGGGCGATTACAGCTTTGAGGACGTGGATATGGGCAATGTTTTTCACGGCGTGTTAGAACTGTTTGCACAGAAACTCACGGAGAACGGTTACACATGGTTTGATTTCCCGGAAGGAGAAGCACGCCGTATGGTGGAGGAGGCGCTCGAAGCGTACGCGATGAATTACGGTGAGACGATTCTCTACAGCAGTGCCCGCAATAAACATCTGTTAAAAAGAATGACAAGGATCTTAAACCGCACGGTGCTGACCCTACAGACACAGCTCAAAAAGGGCGCCTTTGCGCCGGATCGTTTTGAGATGTCCTTCTCCGTGATCGAGGATTTGGATGCGCTCAATATTGCCTTGAACGATCGGGATAAAATGCGTCTTCGCGGGCGTATCGACCGGGTGGACACATGCGAGGCGGATGACACGGTATACGTGAAAGTCATCGACTATAAATCGGGCAATCGGAGGTTTGATCTGGCGGCACTCTACTACGGACTTCAACTACAGCTCGTGGTATATATGAATGCGGCGATGGAGATAGAACAGAAGAGACATCCGGATAAGCGGGTTGTTCCCGCAGCAATGCTGTACTATCATATTGATGACCCCATGGTGGAGGACGGCGATGAGATGACGCCGGAGCAGATCAATGAGAAGCTGCTACAGGAACTAAAGATGACCGGATTAGTCAATAATAATGACGAAAGTGTCAGATTACTAGACCGGGAATTTACCGTCAAGTCCGATATATTGCCGCTGGAGCGGAAAAAGGACGGATCGTTCACGGCTTATTCAAGTGTCATAAATGAGGACGATATCAATGTTGTGTCGAGTTATGTAAACTATAAGATCAAACAGCTCGGACGCGATATTCTGGATGGGAACATATCGGTCAATCCCTACGAGCAGAACGGAAACCGGGCATGCACTTACTGCGCTTACAAGAACGTATGCGGATATGACAGCAGCATAGATGGATACCGGATGCGCAGACTGCCGAAAATGAGTGCGGACGATGCGCTGATACATATGCGTGAGGAGACGGACGGAGGGAAGAGACCATGAGCATTTCCTTTACCGAGAAACAACAACATGTAATTGATGCAAGAGGGCGGAACTTGCTTGTGTCTGCTGCTGCGGGTTCCGGCAAGACGGCAGTACTGGTAGAGCGCATTGTCAGGATGGTGAGCGACAAGGAACACCCGGTGGACATCGACAGGCTGCTGGTGGTGACGTTTACGAACGCGGCGGCCGCCCAGATGCGGGAGCGGATCGGCAGTGCATTGAATGACAGGCTTGCCGCAGACCCGGAGAACGAGCATCTGCAGAGACAGACTACGCTCTTGCACAATGCAAGAATCACTACGATAGACAGTTTCTGCCTCTTTGTACTGCGCAATCAGTTCCACACCATCGGGCTGGATCCGGGGTTTCGGATTGCCGAGGAGGGGGAGTGTAAGCTGATGCGCCGGGAAGTGCTGGCAGAGGTGTTGGAGGAATGCTATGCGGCAGAAGAACCGGCATTTCTTAACTGCATGGAGTATTTCAATCTTGGCAGCCGGGATACGGCGGTGGAGGAAATCGTATGGAAGCTGTATGATTTTGCCATGAGTACTCCTTTTCCGGAGGCATGGCTTCAGGATCGTATAAAGGATTACGCTGTGCCGGCTGATTCTGTGGGAGACGGCGCGGCTTCTCCCGTTGTCTTTGAGGATATTCCGTGGGTCGTAAATCTGATGCGGCAGGTCTGTCTGATTCTGGAAGGTTGTGCACGGAAACTGACGGATGCTGTCCGCATGTGCGAGGAACCTGACGGCCCGTACATGTACGGGGAACTTTTGGAACAGGAACGCGAGATGGCGGAAATGCTTCTTGGCAGGTGCGCGGAGGGTTATGATGCGCTGTATACCGCTTTTGAGACTGTACAGTTTAACCGTCTCCCTTCTAAAAAAGATGATTCGGTTTCTCCCATCAAGCGTGAGGTGGTCAAGAGAATTCGGACCGAAGTCAAGGAGCAGCTTGGCGAGATACAGAAGAAATTCCTTTTCAAGGGAAAAGAGCAGATACTGCGGCAGATGGAAGCTTGCAAAGCGGCGGTGGAAGCGCTGGCGGATTTGACGATTGCTTTCAAGAAAGCGTTTGATGCGAAAAAGAGAGATAAGAATATTTTGGATTTTGACGACATAGAACACTTTGCCCTGTCCATTCTCGTGCAGGCCGATGAAAAAGGCGGATATGCGCCGACGCAGACAGCGCTGGAATACCGCAATTATTTCCATGAAATCCTTATCGATGAATATCAGGACAGTAATCTGGTGCAGGAATATATCTTATCCTGTATTTCCGGCGAGGAGGAAGGCCGGTACAACCGCTTTATGGTGGGCGATGTAAAGCAGAGTATCTACAAATTCCGTCTGGCGAGACCGGAACTTTTCTTAGAAAAATACGAAGCATACGGGAAGCAGCCGGAGGGACGTGTGACGGCCGAGAAGATAGATCTTCATCAGAATTTCCGAAGCCGCAGGGAAGTGCTTGACAGTACCAATGCGGTGTTTGAGCAGATCATGGGCAGGGAAGTGGGCGGTATCGTGTACGACGATCTGGCCGCGCTTCATATAGGAGCTGCCTATCCCGAGCAGGAGAACAGTCAGGCAAACACCACGGAACTTTTGCTTTTTAGGACGGACGAAAAACCGGAGGAACTGTCCGCCAAGGAGCAGGAAGCGTACGGTGTTGCGGCCAAAATCAAGGAGTTGATGAGAGAATTTCATGTGACGGATGAGGTGAGCGGCACTTTTCGCCCGGTCTCCTATCGGGACATCGTCATTCTGCTCCGCACTGCCTCGGGATGGGACGAAATTTTTAAGAGAGTGCTGGAGGAGGAGGGAATTCCGGTGCATATGACCTCGCGCACGGGCTATTTTGCGGCGGGGGAGGTACAGGAGCTGCTTCATTTCCTCAGGGTACTGGATAACCCGCTGCAGGACATTCCGCTGTACGGGGTGCTTCACGCCTATCTGGGCGGTTTTACGGAGGAGGAAATCGCGCTGATCAAGGCTGCGTTTCCTAAGAAAAAGTATCTCTATTATGCGATGAAAGCATGTACACAGCCGGGCGGTGTACCGGAGAACTCGGAGGAAAACGTGCAGACGGATATCACCGTCATATCAAAGCAGCTGGCTGACAAAATCAGCGGTTTCCTTGAGCGCATCAACCGCTACCGCAGACTCTCCGCCTACCTTTCCGTGGAGGAGCTTTTGCAGACGATCCTGCGGGAGACGGATTATTTAAACTACGTGACAGTCAAGCCGGAGGGCAATAAGCGGCGCGCCAATGTGGAAATGCTGATGGTCAAAGCTGCGGAGTATGAGAAGACCAGCTATTTCGGACTGTATCATTTCCTGCGCTATATGGAGCAGCTGGAAAAATATGAGGTGGACTACGGCGAGGCCGGACTGCAGGATGAGAACGCGGATGTGGTGCGCATCATGAGCATTCACAAGAGCAAAGGACTGGAATTTCCTGTCTGCTTTGTATCCGGTCTCGCCAAAGGTTTTCAGACCAGGGATGTGAACGGACCTCTCGTGGTGGATATAGACGAAGGAATCGGCGTGGACTATGTGAATCCGACGAAGCGCGTGAGGGGAGAAGATCTGCGCAAGAATGTGATTGCCGAGAAACTCAAGGTGGATAATCTGGCGGAAGAACTGCGTATTCTGTACGTGGCGATGACGAGGGCCAAAGAGAAACTGATCTTGACCGCTGCCGTCAAAGCACCGGATAAGCTGGCAGCGGCCATGATGTCATTACAGCGGAGGGATGAGATGGCTCTGCCATATGATGTGCTCCTTGGCACGGGCAGTTTCCTTGAATTAATACTGGCAGCTCTCTCCCGGAATCAGTGTGCGGACGAGCTTTATCGGGAATGCGGTCTGGAGCCGAAGACGGATAATTCTCTCTATGGGCGTGACATGAGTATCCGTGTGGTGCTGTCCGGATGGGAGGATACGGTGGAGGAGAAACTGGAAGAAGCGGTGCGCACGGAGAAGGCAAAGCGAAAACTTCTTCTGTCCGATTTGAGCAAAGATGTGGACACTAAACTTATGACACATATGTCAGACAGTTTTGCTTATCGGTATCCACACGATAATCTCAAAAACCTCTATACAAAGACGACCGTGTCGGAATTAAAGATGGCGGGAATGCAGGAGGAAACGGATTTTGCGTTCAAACTTTTTGAGGAGGAGACGATTGTGCCTTATCTGCCCGGATTCCTGGGGCAAGACGAGCAGGTCAGCGGCTCCATGCGGGGAAGTGCCTTCCATAAGGTGATGGAACTGTTTGATTTCACAATGCTGACCAGAGAAGTCAATAATGATAAAAAGGCCGCGGAAGACCTGCTGAAAGGACAGCTTACCACTATGCGGCGCGAGGGCAGGCTTTCGGAGGAATATTATGCCGTCGTGTCCATTCCTAAGATCGTGGGATTTCTGACGAGTGAAGCCGCACTGAGGATGGGAGAGGCGGCGCGAGCGGGCAGATTGTACAAGGAGCAGCCCTTTGTTCTGGGACTTGCCGCGAATCGCCTAAACAGCGAGTTCCCTCAGGAGGAGACGGTGCTCATTCAAGGTATTATAGATGTCTTTTTCGAGGAGGATGGCAGATATGTCCTGCTGGATTATAAGACGGATGCGGTGGAGACGGCACAGGAGCTTGTCAAGCGCTATCATGTGCAGCTGGATTACTATGCGGAAGCGCTGGAGCAGTCGTTTGGCTGCCGGGATACGGAGAGGATTCTTTACTCCTTTAAGCTGGGGGAGGAGATTCGTCTGTAACTTTGCAGCCTGCATCGGCGCTTTTACTTTTCTCCTTTGTATTTCTAAAAATCCTGTGAATTTTTTATGGAATTTATTGACATTATAATTTATTTGATTAATGATAAATGCTGATGATTATATAGAGAGAGCAGGGATATTATATGATCAAGACGTTAGCGGCACAGATTAAGGAATTTAAGAAAGCATCTATTCTGACGCCGATCTTTATGATTCTGGAGGTCATCTCCGAGACGCTGATCCCGTTTTTAATGGCATCCATCATTGATAACGGTGTAGAGGCGGGAAATATGCGTCATATTTATATTGTGGGCGCAATGATGATTGCGGCTGCTCTGTTCGGACTGTTCTGCGGTATCATGGGAGGTAAGTTCGGTGCGAGGGCTTCCACCGGATTTGCAAGGAATCTGCGTCAGGCGATGTTCGAAAACATACAGACATTCTCCTTTTCCAATCTGGATAAGTTCAGTACGGCGGGTCTGGTGACGAGGCTGACCACCGACGTCACTTACATACAGATGGCATACCAGATGCTTCTGCGCATGTGTTTCCGTGCGCCGATCAGTATGATATGCGCCATGTCGATGGCCTTTTTTATCAATGCACAGCTGGCGACAGTGTATCTGATTGCGGTAATCCTGTTGGCGATTGTGATCGCCTTTATTATCAGGAAGGCGATGAAATATTTCCAGATGGCCTTTCCGAAATATGATGAGCTGAATGCCTCAGTGCAGGAAAATGTCAGCGCTATCCGCGTTGTCAAGGCATACGTGAGAGAGGATTACGAGACAACCAAATTCCGGAAGGCAAGTCAGGGTATCTATGATATCTTTCAGAAGGCAGAGAAAAATGTCGTCCTGAATATGCCGGTCATGCAGTTTACGGTTTACAGCTGTATCCTGTTGATCAGCTGGATCGGTGCAAGACTGATTGTCCAGGATGTTCTAAAGACCGGAGAATTGATGAGCCTATTGGCCTACTGCATGAATATCCTGATGAGTTTGATGATGGTCTCCATGATATTTGTCATGATGAGCATGAGTATTGCCAGTGCAAGACGTGTCAGTGAGGTGTTGACCGAGAAGAGTGATCTGTCCAATCCGGAGAATCCCGTCTATGAGGTGGCAAACGGCGAGATCGAGTTTAATCATGTGGACTTTTCCTATTACGTAGACAGTGATAAGTCGGTACTCCATGATATTAATCTCAAGATCAAAGCCGGTGAGACGATAGGAATTCTCGGCGGTACGGGCAGTGCAAAGACGAGTTTGGTCAATTTGATCAGCCGTCTCTACGATGTGACCTCGGGTTCCGTGATGGTTGGCGGCAGAGATGTGCGGGAGTACGATATGGACAGTCTGCGCAATCAGGTTGCGGTAGTGCTGCAGAAGAACGTGCTTTTTTCGGGTACAATTCTGGAAAATTTAAGATGGGGAAATGAGAACGCCACGGAGGAAGAGTGTAAGCGTGCGTGCCGCCTTGCGTGTGCGGATGAGTTTATAGAGAAGATGCCGGAAGGCTATAACACATATATAGAACAGGGAGGTTCCAATGTGTCAGGCGGACAGAAACAGCGTCTGTGCATTGCAAGAGCGCTTTTGAAGAAGCCTAAGGTGCTGATCTTAGATGACAGTACAAGCGCTGTGGATACCGCTACCGACGCGAAAATCAGGAAGGCTTTTGCACAGGAGATTCCGGAGACGACCAAGCTGATCATCGCACAGCGCGTGGCGAGCGTGCAGAATGCGGACCGTATCATCGTCATGGAGGACGGCCGGATCGACGGTTTCGGGACACATGAGGAGCTGCTTGAGAACAATGAGATATACCGCGAGGTATATGAATCCCAGACCAGTGGCGGTGGGGATTTCGACGAAAAGGCAGGTGAAGAGTAATGCCGGGACCGATGGGAAGAAGAATGCCGAGAGGAAAGAAAATAGAGAATCCGGGGCAGGTTTTCAAGAGATTGATCAAATACGTGGCTAAGAACTACGGACTGCATCTTGTCATTGTTGCGATTCTGATCTTTGTCAGTGTTCTGGCGAATGTGCAGGGAACAATGTTCATTCAGAGCCTGATTGACGACTATATCGCGCCGATGTTGACGACGGATATTCCGGACTATCACCCGCTTGCAATGGCGATTTTGAGAGTGGCGGGATTTTACGCCATCGGTGTTGCCTCGTCTTATATTTATAACCGTATCATGATCAACGTGACACAGGGAACGCTTAGGAATGTGCGTGATGATCTGTTCTCCCATATGGAGACACTGCCGATTAAATATTTTGACACACATGCCCACGGCGATGTTATGTCAACCTACACCAATGATACGGATACATTAAGACAGATGATCAGTCAGAGTATGCCGCAGGTATTCAACAGTGCAATCACGATCGTCAGTGTGTTTATCAGTATGTTGATTTTGAGCATACCCCTTACGATGGTGACACTGGTGATGGTAGTGCTCATGTTGATGGTGACCAAGAAGACGGCGGGGCTTAGCGGCAAGTATTTCCTGCAGCAGCAGCAGGATCTGGGCAAAGTCAACGGATTTATTGAAGAGATGATGAACGGGCAGAAGGTAGTTAAGGTCTTCTGCCATGAGGAAGAAAATATTAAGCAGTTCAATGAGCTCAACGACAATCTGTACCACAGTGCGGACAGGGCAAACTATCTGGTCAATATCGTAGGTCCGGTCAATGCGCAGCTCGGTAACGTAAGCTATGTGGTCTGTGCAATCGTCGGAGGTGTACTTGCACTCTCCGGTATTTCCGGTCTGACACTGGGTGCGCTGGCAAGCTTCTTAACCTTTAACAAGAGCTTTAACATGCCAATTAACCAAGTGAGTCAACAGTTCAATTCCATTGTCATGGCACTGGCCGGAGCGGATCGTGTGTTCCGGATGATGGATGAAATGTCCGAGACCGACGACGGTTATGTGACGCTGGTCAATGTCAGGGAAGAGGACGGCAGGCTGATAGAGAGTGAAGCGCGTACCGGACGATGGGCGTGGCGGCATGAGCATCAGGCGAATCACTCCGTGGACTATGTGGAATTAAAAGGAGACGTGGTGTTTGACGGCGTGGACTTCGGCTATAACGATGAGAAGATGGTACTGCACGATGTGAAACTCTACGCACAACCTGGACAGAAAATCGCGTTTGTCGGCTCCACCGGTGCGGGCAAAACTACGATTACGAATCTGATCAACCGCTTCTACGATATACAGGACGGCAAGATCAGATATGACGGTATCAATGTGAATAAGATTAAGAAAGCGGATCTGCGTCGTTCGCTCGGCATCGTGCTGCAGGATACACACCTCTTTACGGGAACAGTCATGGATAACATACGTTATGGTAAGCTGGATGCCACCGATGAAGAAGTGATCGCAGCGGCGAAGTTAGCCAATGCGGACGGTTTTATCAGGCTTCTGCCTGAGGGGTATGACACCGTGCTTACAGGTGACGGCGCGAACTTAAGTCAAGGTCAGAGACAGCTGCTTGCGATCGCACGTGCGGCGATTGCCGATCCGCCGGTGCTGATTCTGGATGAGGCAACCAGTTCCATCGATACCCGTACGGAGCGCATCGTGCAGGACGGCATGGATAAGCTGATGAAGGGCAGAACGACCTTCGTGATCGCGCACAGACTCTCCACTGTCATGAACTCCGACTGTATCATGGTATTGGAGCAGGGGCGTATCATTGAGCGTGGTACGCACGATCAGCTTCTGGAGGAGAAAGGCAAGTACTATCAGCTGTATACGGGCAACGCGATTGCGACCTAAGAGTCTGTAATCTGCATTGACATGATTTGTATAATAATAAGGAGAAGTGAGTATGCCTAACCCAATTTTACCTTTATGGGAGTATATACCGGATGGGGAACCGAGGGTGTTCGGGGACAGAGTATATCTGTATGGTTCTCATGATCGAGTAGGGAGTGACATGTTTTGTGATTATAAACTGAAAGTCTGGTCGGCATCTTTGAAGGACTTGAATAACTGGATTTGTCACGGACACAGTTTCCATACGAGACCGGATGAGGAACATGCATCGGATACGGACTGGACTGACCACGAGCTGTATGCTCCGGATGTCGTTGAGAAGGATGGAAAATACTATTTATATGCCTATATTCTCTGGGCTAAGGGCTGTGTCGGTGTCAGCGAACACCCGGAAGGACCATTTAGGCTGATTTCCCGCTACATATATGAAGAAGCGGATGGCGGTGATGAAGGCGTTTTTAACGACGCGGGCGTTCTGGTAGACGATGATGGCCGTGTGTATATTTATTATGGATACGAAAAATCACATATGGGAGAGATCAATCCGGAAAATATGGTAGAAATAAAAAAAGGTTCTTATATTGAGGATGTGATTTTGCCCGGAACGGGAGATGATGATTTCTTCGAAGCCAGTTCGCCAAGAAAAGTAAATGGACGATATTACTTGATTTACTCGCCAAGAAAGGGAAATCGGTTGGCATATGCAATTTCCGATTCGCCGACAGGGCCTTTTGAGCGTAAAGGATATATCATTGATAATGGTGTAGATTATCCGGCAGGAAATAACCATGGTTCTATCTGCTGTATTAATGGGCAGTGGTATGTATTTTATCATCGTATGACGAATGGAACAATTACATCCAGAAGAGCCTGTGTGGAAAAGATTGAGATTCTTCCGGATGGAACGATTCCTACTGTTGAAATGACATCCCTTGGATTTGAAGAGTCCTTAAATCCATATGGTATTATTCCGGCGGAACTGGCGTGTGTTTTGAAGGGCGGTTGTATTATTACGGAAAAAGATGCGTATACAAGACCGATAACAAATATTTATTCAGGTTCTGTAATCGGATATAAATATTTTGATTTCGGGGATGACTATTCGGATGGTAATATGGAATTTTCCGTTCGAGTGGTGGGAGCAGGATGCCATTCCGTCATTCATATTTTATTGGATGATTATGAAAATGGACGTGAAATAGGTATGTGCAAAGTACATATGCATGATGGAGAATATACAGCGCGGATAGAAAATGTGACGGGGAGACATGCGGTATATTTTAAGGTAGAACATGATTATGAAGGTTGGTTTAAGGAAAGTTTCGAACATAGAAATCTGTTTGATATGATTTCCTTCATATTTAAGAAGTAGCGGATGGAGACCTCAGATAAACGATCGATTCGACATAGCGTCGAACCGGTCGTTTCTTTTATTGACAAACAGTAAGTGAATCTTTATAATAAAAACGACTACAAAATATAGTCAAATTGGAACGCGGAGAAATATCATGAGAAACATTTACAATATTACTGATACCGAACTGGAAGTGATGGAGAAGCTGTGGGATCTGAATGAATGTGTCAAGCAGTCCCGACTTCTTGCACTTTTTCAGGAGGACGGCAAGGAGTGGAAAAGGCAGACGCTAAATACTTTCCTGTCGAGACTGGAGGAAAAGGGCCTGGTAAAAAGAGAAAACAGGATGGTTGAGGCTGTATACGGCAGAGAGCAATACAACTATATGCAGATGAATGAGGCAATCAATCATATGTATGATGGGAAAATCGGTAATTTCGTAGCGGCTTTTACGAAGGCAAGCAGGGGAGCCGGACAAGATGCTGACGCAATCGATTCGGAAAGAAGAAATCAGGACGGAAGCATCGTTAAATTGGTGGACGTATGCAGGCAGTACGGAGAGGGACCAAATGTGGTGAATGCCCTATACCATGTGAATGCACGGATCAGCAAGGGAGAGTTTGTGGCGGTGGTGGGCGCATCGGGAAGCGGCAAAAGTACTTTCTTAAATGTGTGCGGCGGACTGGATAAACCTACATCCGGTGATATATATGTGGAGGGTATCGATATCGGCAAGCTGGCAAGCGACGAATTGACGGAATTTCGCAGGAAGAGAATCGGATTCGTTTTCCAGAACTATAACCTGATTTCCGTCATGTCCGTGTATGAAAATATTGTTCTGCCTGTCCAGATGGGCGGAAATCTGGAGGATAGAGAACTGCTTGGCAGAATTATGGATGCTCTGGGACTTACGGGACTGGAGCATAGACTGCCTTCGGAGTTGTCCGGCGGTCAACAGCAGAGAGTAGCCATAGCCCGTGCGCTGATTTCCACGCCTGCCATTATTCTGGCGGATGAACCCACGGGGAACTTAGATTCATCTTCCGCAGAGGATGTGATGGAACTCTTAAAGCGGGCGGTCAGGGATTTCGGGCAGACTGTTATTATGATTACTCATAACGAGGCGCTTATCGGGGAATGTGACCGGATTCTGCACATGAAAGACGGAAGATTGGAGGAGAGATGAGTATGTCTAGGAAAACGAAAGTGTCAAACAGAATGCTTAGCAATCTGTCTTCCAAGCTGTATCATTCGGATCAAAGAAGAAACGTCACGGCGATTACAGCAATCGCATTGTCGGCGATGCTGGTTGTGGCAGTGTTTTCCACAATCATGTCCATCACGGCATTGACGAGGCAAAGTCAGCAGATGGTGTTCGGCTCGCAGGCGGAAGGCGTCTATACGATTTCAACCGTGCACTGGTCGGATCTGTTACGGGACAGCGGCTGTTTTGATGAGGTAACATATGCGGTGTATATGGGGTTTTATGAGACGGACAGGACGGAGAAGACCGGAAATGTACTCCTTTATACCGATGAAAAGACTGCCGGTTGGAATTTCAATGAGGTGATTGAGGGAAGATGGCCGCAGAAGGATGGCGAGATTGCGGTAGACGAACATTTTATTGAAAGCCATGGCGGGGATGTCCATGTAGGGGACGTGATTCCTATCAAGCTGACAACGGTGGAGCAGGAAGTGGAGCAGGATGCGGTGGTCAGCGGAATCTGCACCGCCAATGATGCACTGGATGAAGCAAGGGTATATGTATCCGAAGAGTTTTTCATGAGTGATCAAAGCGGTTCCAGGCTGCAAACATACTGCCGCTTTGAGAATGGGAAATATACCGGCGAGGAGCTGGTGAACATTCTGCAAGGGTTAATCTCTCGGGAGTTTGAGGCGCATGGGTTAGGACCACAGAAGTATGAGACGGCCGCAGTGATCAATCCGACGGCTGGTGATAAGCTGAGTGCGGGAGCGAAGGTGTTGCTTGGCGGATTGATCTCGATCACCATGGTTTGTGCCGGACTGATGGTCTATACGATCTACTATATTTCCGGTGTCAAAAATGTAGTGCAGTACGGACAGCTTAAGCTGATCGGCGTAACGGAGAAGCAGATTAAGAGTATTTTGCGCCGTCATGCCCTCAGGCAGTATTTGACAGGACTTCCTATAGGGTGTCTGATTGGGGTTATCTTCGGCTATATGCTGATGCCGGTGACGGCATCCTATGTGGGGCTGGAAGGAAAAGCGACACTTATGCTAAAGCCTGTATATTTTCTGTATGCGGCGGCGCTGTCCTTCATCGTGGTTTATATCGGTACCGATAAGCCTATGCGTATCCTGTCGAAGACGCCGCCGATCCATACGGTCGGTTTCACGGACAGCCATAGAGAGAAAAACGACAGGGTGCACAGTGTGCGGTTTACGCCGGGACGATTTGCCGGAAAGAATATCAGAAAACGCAGGAAAAAGACAGCGCTTGTGGTCACATCCGTGAGCATTGTTATGCTGGTTTTTGTGACGACCATGAATATCATACACAGTCTGAATGCAGACGCTTTGATTGCGCAGTTCAATCTTTTTGCGGATATTGAGATAGCCACCGATCAGGCATTGCGTTTCATGGAAAGTAGTGGGATGGGAGATGTGCAGGAAATTCCGGGAGAGCTGCGCGCGGAACTGGAGAAGGTTTCGGAAGGGATGGAAACAGTCTATCATTATAACCTGGGTACATATTCTTTTCTGTATGATGAGGATGCTGAAAAATACTGCAAAATTGTGCTGGACAATGTCGATTATCAGGAAGGGCTGAAAGAAGACAGCACAGTAAAAGAGTTCCTTATGCCGCGGGCGCAGGCGTACAGGGAAACAGGGAAACCTATCTTGGTGCAACAGAGTTACCGCTTCTATGATTATGAGCGGATTTCGGCATTTGAAGTCTTCGAGGGAGCAATCGACAGGGAGAAATATGAGTCCGGCGAGTATGTGCTGGCGGTTGCCCTTGATGGCTATGGGGACACTTACTATCATGCCGGCGATGTGGTGAGGCTGTATGATGAGTTCCCGGAGGGCATAGACAAGACACAGGATGAGAACGGAAGATATATTTTATATGATTCCCTGCGCACGAAAGAGTATACGGTGCTGGCGGTGGTCAGTGACACCTATCAGAATCAGATGGCATGGGGAGACAAGCATACAAGCGGATTTGAATATATTCTTCCCCCACAGCTTATGGATAGCTTTTGGAAACAGCCGGAGCTGTTCATGGTGACAATGAATGCGCCCGATGCAGACACGCTTGTGAGAGTGGAACCGAAAGTACGGGCATGTTTAGAAAGAATGGGCGGAGAAGATGTCGTATCTTGCCGCTCCAAAGGCATATATAAGGATGCTTTGGAACGATTTGCCATGGAAATCGGCTTAATAGGCAACGGGTTGGCGGTTCTGGTGGGCGTGATGGCAATGGTAAATTTCTTAAACAGCACGGTCAGCAGCATTGCCGAGCGGAAGGAAGAGTTCTCGATTTTGCAGGCAATCGGTATGATGAAGAGGCTTTTACTTAAGGTGCTTCGATTGGAAAACCTCTACACGGTATTGTGGGCGGTCGTTCCGGGGTATCTGCTTGGACATATGATCAGTGTCGCAGCGTTGTGGAAAGCTTCCGAAAGTCTTCCCTACATTAAGCCCGATATAGTGCTCCTGCCGGGAGTTGTGCTCGCGCTGATCATAGCCGCGTTGTCCATGATTTATCCCAACAGAAGGACTGATGTCGGGGATAGGAAGGGCTGAAAATCAGCGTTATGAATGCACGGAAAAGGTTGTCCATCGGGCAACCTTTTTATATGATTTTATTCTGCCTGCTTGAAGCACACTTTTTTCTATAAATCAAAAAAATAACTATTCTGCATACTGCCATCTTTTTTCTTAAAAAATATGTTTACAATTTCGATAAAATCATGTTATAATTCAGAAAAGCATATTTTCTTACGAAAAAGCGAACACATTCGGAATAAACAGTTCGCTTGTCAAGTACTTTCTAATTTCTAAGTTTCAGAAAATCCATGCTTTTATTCCAAT
>JAFLTD010000001.1 GCA_022510625.1 Lachnospiraceae bacterium | reverse complement strand
TGTATCAGTATAAGGATTGGCATGTAAGTGAAGATATAGAGTTCATTGAGTGAATTCTTGGTCATCTCTATGGAATATAAAGAGTGCTATTAAGGCAGATATTGAGGTATATTGAATATTAGCACTTAGGAGATATACAGAAAATAATGAACAGTCAAATAGTAGACTAAATGCTTTTTTCATGAGGGTAGAAATGATACGAAAAATAATTGATGCTTTGCGTAAGATTTTTCAAATTTTAAATCGCCACCAAAAGATTTTGGGCGTAATAGTCCTTATCTGTTCCTTTATCGCAGCAGTATTAGAAACACTGGGAGTTTCTGTTATTGTACCGTTGGTGAATGCACTGTTACAACCGGCGCAGCTATTTAAAAATGCATATATTAGGTGTGTAACGGAATTTCTGGAGATTGATACAAATGAAGGATTGATTATCCTGATTATTTTAGCCACTGTTCTGATATATATACTTAAAAATTTATATTTTATTTTCTTTGTCTGGATAAAATCTAAGTATGCCTGTAAAGTGCAACGGGAATGCTCTGTGTACATGATGCAATCCTACATGAATCGTGGATATAG
The DNA here is from genome assembly GCA_022510625.1 of Lachnospiraceae bacterium. Taxonomy (GTDB): domain Bacteria; phylum Bacillota; class Clostridia; order Lachnospirales; family Lachnospiraceae; genus UBA3282. The sequence continues at coordinate 84,206 of JAFLTD010000001.1, read as the reverse complement.
TTTTTTCCTAAATCGAAATGTGAGTGAGGTGACGCATGGAATCAGCGGTGATGTAGCCTCTCTTTATCAGATTATTAATAGTTTGTTACTAGCGGTGACTCAGTTACTGATTGCAGTTTTTATTTGTGCATATATGTGCTATGCAGACTGGCAGATTGCGATTGGGGTAATTCTATCGGCATCGGTTTGTTTGTTGATTATTTTTGTTTTCTTTAGGAAACGAATGCTGCAGGCGGGAATCCGGCTTCGAACCTATAGTATTCTCGCATCGAAAGCATTGCTGCAGGCATTTCATGGAATTAAAGAAGTTCTGGTAATGCGAAAACAAAAGTATTTTATTAATGAGTATGAAGAAAATATTATTAAGCGCCAAAATGCTACTATAGTTCAAAACGTCGGCACAGAAATTCCGGCTTATATTATCGAGGTGATCTGCATCACCGGAATTATGATTATTTTGGGAGTAAGGATTGTGAACATCTCTGATCCGCAGAATTTTGTGGCGGTATTGGCCTCCTTTGCAATTGGTGCATTTCGGATTTTACCGGCACTTGGGAAAATTTCTGTTGCTATCAATACGATTTCAAGTTCTGTGCCGGGATTGAACGCGGTATATGAGAATATAGTAGAAGCACGTAAATATAATGATCGGTTTTATAATATGGAAATAGAAGATGAAGAAGAGTATCATGACTTAACTTTTGCAAAATCTGTCAGCATCAGGAATTTGTCATTTGCTTATAACAGTCAGCAGCCTAGGGTATTAAATAAACTCAGTCTGGACATTCCTAAGGGAAAATCCGTTGCATTCGTAGGAGAATCCGGAGCCGGGAAGTCCACGTTGGCAGACTTGATTTTAGGACTCTTAAAACCTGATGAAGGTGAAATACTTTTGGATGATGTAGATATTAGAAAAATTCCGAGTTTATGGGCAAAATTGATCGGATACGTTCCGCAAAGTATATATCTTTCGGACACCTCTATTTGTAAAAATATAGCTTTCGGGGTTGCAGAGTCTGAGATAGATGAAAATAGTGTGAAAGTTGCATTGGAAAAGGCGGAGCTGTTGGATTTTGTGCAGAGTCTTCCGAATGGAATCCATACCAAAGTAGGAGATAGAGGTATTCGCCTGTCGGGCGGTCAAAGACAGAGAATCGGAATAGCCAGAGCATTATACCATAACCCGGAAATCCTGATTCTGGACGAGGCAACTTCTGCATTGGATAGCGAAACGGAGAAGTCTGTTATGGAGGCAATTGAGTCTCTTCAAGGGAAAGCGACTCTGATTATCATTGCGCATCGTTTATCCACAATTAAGAACTGTGATACAATCTATGAAATTGTGGACGGCCGGGCTGTAAAGCGGACATATGAGGAGTTGGTATGAGATGTGGAATTAATTAAATATATCAATATCTACAAGGAAGAAAAGTATCAAGAAGCGGTAAAATTGTATCAGTATAAGGGCTGACATATAAGTGAAGATATAGAGTTTATTGAGTGAATTCATGCCATTGTTATAAAAATATAGAATTAAGTTTGAGGATGGGCAAATGGAAAGAATGATATATACGAAAGCTCAGATGTTAAAATATTTAAGGGAGGAAATGGGGAGCCTTAATATTCTTCCTGTTTTAATAGTAAATTGTACATCTTTTTTTCATGATGAAAGTACGGTTATAAATGATGTTATAAATTTTGCGGGCAACAATAAACTTATTGTACGCTCCTCTTCAAAAAATGAAGATACTTATGCATATTCAAATGCAGGGAAATTTGAATCTGTATTGAATGTAGAACCAAATTATGAAGCTGTCAAAGCTGCTATTAGCAGTGTCCTTGATTCTTATGATACGCAGGAGAATGAAGAAGTTTTAATCCAGCCAATGCTACAGAATGTGGTGGTTTCAGGAGTCGTGTTTACGGCAGATAGAGAAAGTCTTGCAGATTATTATGTTGTAAATTATTACGAGGGGACTGATACCAGTGCAGTAACATCGGGAAATAAAGGGAAATTAAAGACATTTATCCATTATAAAAAAAGTCCGGTTTCGATTCAAAGAAGTGAAATGAGCATGCTTATTGACAATTGTCAAAAGATAGAAGCTTTTTTGAATAATGAAGCACTGGATATTGAATTTGCCATTGATTCCAATGATATTGTTTATATTTTACAAGTCAGGCCTATTGCGGAAGGTAGAAGAAGCATTGCATATATGGATATTTCCAATGCGCTTGGAAGGATATATAAAAAAGCGAAAAAACTTTCTGCGCCGCATCCGTTTTTGCTGGGTGATAGTACTTGTTTTGGTGTAATGCCTGATTGGAATCCGGCAGAGATTTTGGGTATAAGACCCAAAAAACTATCCATTTCTTTATATAAAGAGTTGATTACGGATAATATATGGGCGCATCAAAGATACAATTATGGTTATCGGGATTTGACCATGCATCCTCTAATGATTTCTTTTTGTGGGGTGCCCTATATCGATACAAGAATTACTTTTAATTCGTTTGTGCCTCAAAAATTGAATCACAGGATAGCAGAGAAACTTGTGAATTATTATTTGGACAGGCTTTCCCAGTATCCGAAATATCATGATAAGATTGAATTTGAAATTGTTTTTTCCTGTTACTATCTTGGAATCCATAATAAATTAAGAGAGTTGCTTAACTATGGGTTTAATGATAATGAAATTACGAGGATTGAATTTTCTCTTCTTGAATTAACAAACCACATTATAAATCCGCAAAATGGTTTATATAAGCAGGATCTTGAAAAAATTTTAACTCTGGAAGAAAATTACAATACTATTATGCAATCCAATATATCTCTTGTAGATAAAATATACTGGTTGATCGAGGAATGTAAGGCATATGGCACACTCCCGTTTGCCGGCGTTGCCAGAGCCGGCTTTATTGCGGTACAATTTTTGCGGTCCTTTGTTGATATAGGGATTATCAGTCAAGATGAATATGATGCATATATGAATTCTTTGGATACCGTTAACAAAAAGATGAATAGTTGCCTTGTCAACTATTATAAAGGGGAGATTTCAAAGGAGGAATTTCTCCAAATATATGGGCATATAAGACCGGGCACGTATGATATTCTTTCTAAGAGGTACGATGAAGCGTTTGATGAATATTTCGGAGATAATAAGGTTTTAGATATTGAAGAAAAAACAAAAGATTTTTCGTTCTCGCCGGATCAGTTATCTCGTATTGAACTGGAATTGGAAGAGAACGGGTTGGTGATCAGTGCCGGGGAATTGTTGGAATATATTAAGGATTCTATAGAAGGGCGGGAATATTTAAAATTTGTATTTACAAAAGTGGTCAGTAAGATTTTGCAATTGATAGAAGAGCTGGGAACACGGACCGATATATCTAAAGAAGATATGGCGTATTTGGATATTTCTGTTGTAAAGCAATTGTATGTGGATCTATATACCGGAGATATCAGAACAGCTTTTATGACAAATATTAACGATAATAAAAAACAGTATCAGACCGCAATCCGCTTGAAACTACCCAGTATCATTGTAAAACCGGAGGATATATATTCATTTTATTTATTGGAAGAAGAGCCTAATTATATCACGCAAAAGAATGTGACTGCTGACATTGCGGCTTTGGTACAAAAAGATTATGATGTAGAAGGGAAAATAGTTTTCATTCAGGCTGCAGACCCGGGTTATGATTTCCTTTTTTCCAAAAGGATTGCAGGTTTGATTACACAGTTTGGAGGTGTCAATTCCCATATGGCGATTCGGTGTGCAGAGTTAGGGATTCCGGCAGTGATTGGTGTGGGAGAAAAGAACTTTTCAGAATGGAGCCGATATAAGAGGATTACGCTTGATTGTCAGAAAAGGCAGATTATAAAAATCAGTTAGAAAAGGAAATTTGTCATGCATAATAAATTTATGATGTATCTTGTTGGTCTTAGTGGAAGTGGAAAGACAACGATTGCGGAGGCATTGGAGAAAGAATTGAAAAGGAGAAATTCTAACTGTCGATTGCAGATGATTGATGGTGATGTCATACGCGGACAGTTTGGAGATGTTTTCGGCTACACTTATGAAGAGCGGATGAAATGCAATCAGGTAGTCAGAGTTGTTGTACAGTATTTGCTGGATAATGATGTTTCTGTAATTCTTGCACAGGTAGCTCCATATGAAAAGATGCGAGAAAATGCTCGAAAACAGTTTCAGGATGCATATATTGAGGTCTATGTAAAATGTTCTCAGGAAGAATGTGCAAAGAGAGATGTTAAGGGGTATTATCAGAAGCAAAGAAATGGCGAAATGCAGAATTTGAATGGAAGTAATGATCTTTTTGAAATTCCGGAGAACAGCCATATTATCATTGATACGGAACAGGAGACAGTATCAGAGGCTGTGGAAAAGATTATTGTGTACTTAGAGGAAAATGGATATGTCATATAAGTATATAACAGATAATAATTTGTATGAAAAACAAAATTATATGTACAGTGAATTTGGCGGCACAGTTTTTCTAATGGATTATATAAATTCCAGGGAAAAATATTTACATAATGGCGAGCACAGAGATATTGTGGTAACTGAATATCATTGTGCGACGGGACAAGGGTTACAGAGAATACTGAATAAATTAAAATCAGGACATGTTGAGGATAAAACAATAGATCTGATTAATTCTTATACAAAGAGCTTTGAGGTGCGGAAACGAATTTATACAAATTATGATAATGATTTTAAACCTTTGGAGGATGCGGGTTTTGAAGATTATGATAACTATCTGTTGTTTGCTGAATGTTTGTTATTGGTATACAGACAAACCGGTTGTCTGAAATATTTTAGTTGTCTATTGAAAGTAGATGACACCTTATTATCCGTATGGGAGAAATTGCAAGAATATCAAAAGGAGTATATGTCTCGGATTATTCGACATGAACTAAAGTGTTTTTATCAGTTAGTGGATGAAAACAAAATCTATATGGGGGTGGAAACATGATATTAGAAGAGTTTGCGTTGCTGGCATCTGATACAGCCAGAACGAAAGCATACTTGCAGGCTATGATACGAGATGATATACTTCCGGGGATATGTATCGTTTATTCTGATGACCTTAAAAAAATGCAGGCAGAAAAAGAGCAGTATCAGGAATCAACTCTTAATGAACAATATTTTGATATTGCAACGCCGATTTTATATTCATTGCACAGGGCAGGGATTCCTTATCTTCTTATAGACAACAAAGATATTAATTCGGAACAGATGTTAGATGTTCTAAAGGGTTTGAAGCAACAGTATCTTATATATTCCGGATACGGCGGTTACATATTAAAATCGCATTTGTTTCAGATAAATAAAAAATATATTCATGTTCATGCAGGTATTTTACCGCAGTATCGGGGAAGCACAACGGTCTATTATAGTTTCCTACAGGAAAAAATATTCGGAGCTACCGCCATATTTTTAAGCGAAGGTATCGATGAAGGCGAAATCATTACACAAGAAACATTTGAGGTTCCCAGGGAGCATGTGGATATTGATTATATATACGAACCTTATATGCGATCAAGGGTGCTGATTAAAGTAATGAGACAATATTTGGAAACCGGGGAACTGACATGTAAAGAGCAAAAATGGGATGGCGCGGAAACATATTTTATCATACATCCGGTCTTAAAGCACATTGCTTTGTTAGGAATTGAACAAATGAGAGAATTAGAATAAAAAGAGAGATAATATGAAAACGGTCATTTATACGCAGAGAGTAGAAGTTGTTGAGGCATATCAGGAGAGAAGGGATTGTGCAGACCAGAGAATTGCAGATTTTATTTATGCATGTGGATTCTTGCCAATTCCTGTACCAAATAAAAGTGATTTGGCAGAAGCGATTATCCAAGAATTGCAGCCGGCCGGTATTATCTTAACCGGAGGGAACAGTCTGGTTATGTATGGAGGAAATGCACCGGAACGTGATTCTATGGATTCTGCATTAATTGAACTGGCTATTCAAAATCGCATTCCTCTTTATGGATTTTGTCGCGGAATGCAGTCAATACTTTCTTACTTTGGAAATGATTTGACAAATGTAGAGGGACATGTCGCGGTACGGCACACTGTTATAGCGAAAGATGATAGCTATGAAGTTAATAGTTATCATAATCAGGCATGTGTGAAACTTAAAGATGGATGTGGGTTATTGGCTACGGCGTGGACGGAAGACGGTGTGATTGAGGCCATTCGGCATGAAAATCTGCCAATTGTGGGAACCATGTGGCACCCGGAAAGAGAGGAGGTCTTTACAAGCAGGGATATAGAGAAGGTAGGAAAATTTATGCATGTATAAATTCAGGAGGGCATAGGATGAAAGCAATTATTTTGGCTGCGGGACAAGGAACAAGATTAAAAAAATATACCGAGAATTTACCCAAAGGGATGCTTTCCTTTATGGGGAAAACTATTATTGAACACCAAATAGAAATATATCGGAAATGCGGTATCGACAATATAATAGTGGTTCGCGGATTTGCCGCAGATAAAATTCAATATGAAGGAATCAAATATTATACCAATGCGGACTATGCCAATACAAATATGGTGGAGTCTTTAATGACGGCAAAAAGCGAATTTGACGATGATATTATTTTGAGTTATTCTGATATTTTGTTTGAAGAACATATGTTGAAGGCAATGATGAAATCGTCAGCGGATTTTGCGGTTGCAGTGGATGATAACTGGAAAGAATACTGGCAGAAACGATATGGGAAAATTGACTTTGACACTGAAAGCTTATCGCTGGGTGAAAACGGAACTATTATTGAGCTTGGCCTTGAGAATCCAAAACTGGAGAAAATTGATGCAAGATATGTTGGATTACTTAAGTTTTCTAAGGCAGGATTAGAGCATGTTGTTTCAATTATGGAGGATGCCTATCTTTATTATGCAGATAAGCCGTGGCAACAGTCAGGGAAACCCGTGCGCAAAGCATATATGACTGATTTGATTCAGGCTGTCATTGAATCGGGTCAATCAGTTAAGGCAGAATGTTTTCATAACGGATGGATAGAATTTGATACAAATGAAGACTATGAGAATGCATGCAAATGGGTAGAGGATGGGAGTATTAGGCAGATAATAAAACTATAGTTACTTTAATTTGCTCGGCTATAATATCTTTATAAACGCAGACTCTATTATTATATTGTGTTTGGTTTCATTTAATTTTTAATTTCACATTCAGGGCAATCTATGTCACTTTGTTTATTTTTTTTAACTTAATACAGGAAAAAGGTTGTTAGGAAGTACCAGGAGCTTTTTAATGATTATCCTATGCATCTGTACTGCCTGAACGAGGTAGAGGACTTTCAGGTGTTTCATACGGAGATTGGGGCATTGTTTCAGGCGCTGCAGTACCGTAAAGACAGGGACGGGTTAAAAGATCTGGTACAGCGCGATGAGAGATACCGACACATGGATATCGATACTCTGGAGACAATGTCAGTGGTGTTAAATCTGCCGTCTATCTGGAAAGAACGGAGAGAACGAGGAGAAATAGCTAAACACCCCGCCCCGCCGTGGCAGCATGATCTGTTTCACGGCGGGGCGGTTATAGGGGTGTTCAATCATAGGTATATTAGAAATTTATCAAAGTGTAGTTGAAGTCCTTATGGCTGATGATGTATGACAAAGTACCTTTTATGTAGACAATGCGTTTGGCAAAGTCTATGCCCAGTTCTCCTTTTACACCGACACCGGCTACTGTCAGATCAAGAACAGCATTAGGATTCTTGGCATCGATCCGGGTATTGATGATATTGCATGAGAAAATGGATACTTTCACATCTGCGTAACTTTGGCTGATATCGGACATGTTGAGATCAAAAGCGATATTCCAGCTAAAGGGCCCGCAGGTGCCGTTGTAAGAACGGGGACCGCTGACTAATGATGTTTCCAGTGCTTCCCATTCTTCCATGGCAAGTTCCTGTGGAAGGGACTGAACAGATGCGATCATCTCAGCTGCAGCGAGCATATTGGTGGATGCCGGATCCAAAATGCCGACATATTCCAGGTGATTGTTCAACGTAGTCCCGGAAATCTTGTATGATGCAATGTGTCCGCAATTCTTTTTGTAGATGAACATCTGTGATGCGCGGTTATCCGTCCCCCATGCGACATAAGCATACAGTTTGACCATGGAACCTTCCGGAACACCGTAGTCTCCGGGCTCAGCCGTCTTGTCAAAACCGAGTGTAATGTCACCGGTACCGTTTTGGTGCTTCCATTCATTTGAGTTTTCGTCGAAGTATTCAAATTGAATTCTTGTAACGAACCCACCGTTGTTCTTCAGTTGAAATTTTTCAATTTCGCGTAGCATAATATTTCACTCCTTTTTGTTTTTTTGTTTGGGATGCATCCTTTACGGTGAAATCATACTGTGTGCATATGGAATGTAATTGGAGTGAATTTAGAAAAAAATCGGAAATTTATTTGTTCTGTTTTAATCTGTAATAATCAGCCATCTCCCGGTTGCCGACTTTCTCGTAATGGGCGATTAAGAATTCTGTCATCTCCAGAAAACGAATATCGTAGTATGCCTCATATGGAGTAATCCAGTCATAATATTCATCATAAAATACTGAACCACGATATAGTTCTATAGCTTTGCTCCATGCTTCCACATGTTCTTTCTGTTGATAGAGTATTTCGAATTCATATAAATCACAGCATAACTTCGAATAGTCAAAATAGATTTCTCCGTGCGCCATTACAATGGGAAAAGATTCATCTCCTATATGGAGGTTCCTTAAGTAGCGATTGACTTTGTACAGGCTGTCCATGGCGTTTGCAGGCTGTGTATCCGGCCATAGGATTTCTGCCAGCACTGTATTTCTAATCGGACCGCCGCCGTTGCACAACAGGTATGCAACCAGTTCTTTCGCTTTTTTGTTTTGAAATATGATTCTCTGACCTGCCTTAGATACGGACATACTTCCAAAGCATTGTATCCAAAATCCCTCTCGGTTGATTGAGTGCTCGGATACTGAACCAAGTGTAGGAGAGGTAGGCGCAACGGAAGGCGCCGGAGTTGGGACATGCAGACTGTCAGTTTCCGCCGGGCGAAGCCGGATTTCATTGTCCTCCAGTAGACATAAAAGTGCGTTGCCCTCCCTGATACCCAGCCGGGTAATAAAATCTTCCGGTATATTGATCTGCCAAGTTTTGTAGATTACGATACTTGTTTGGTCCATATATTTCTCTCCATTTCGTCTTTTACGGGCTTTGTCTTTGTTTTGTTGACAAAGTATATATGTAATAAATACAAAATAACAAAAACAAACTATATAATTAGTAGAATTGCGCGATAATTGTTTTTAGTTTTCTATCTCCGCATTTCTATCTAAATATTAATTTTTCTTTAAAAACACAATATCTTGTGGTTTACCCCCTTGTGTGACACAATTAGAAATGCTATAATGGTAATAATTTAGGGTTATTGAAGGGATAGTATGCCCTTTAGAGGAGCCCTAAGGATGACGAGATAACATAAGCATAATCTGGACACAGACATAGGTACAAATAAGAAAAGGTGGAGGAACCATGAAGAAGAGAAGAGTACTTGCATTGTTGTTGACTTTGAGTCTTGCGGTGAGCACGAATGACATGACGGTTCTGGCGACGGAGGGTGACATGTCGGCCGCATACGTCACAATTGAGGAGACCGATAGTGATACTATGGAAAGTGGGGATCCGACTGATGACCGGCAACCGGGTGATTCTGTAGAAGACGGTGAATCGGATGGACAGGATCAGGGTGAGATATCTGGCGGAGAAGATAATTCGGATCACTCCGCTGAAGGCGGCGATGAACAGGATCAGGATGCTGATGATGCCGATAATCCCGATATAGGCACGGACGACATCTTAGGCGACATAGAAGATACTCTCACTCCGGACGATGAGATTGATTCCCTCAATCCGGGAGAAACCGGGGAAGAGGTGGAAGTAGATGAGGAAGACTCTGCCTATGATGTTCCGGAAGTCAGGATGGTGACCTTCACGGATGATACCGGTCTCAAGATTACATATAATGCGAATGCTGCTCAGCAATATATATATACCGTTCAGGACGGTGTGCTCACAAAGGTTGAGAACTTAACGGGAGGAGATGTAACATTTACCGGAAATGTGGAATTGACGCAGCCGGATGAGGGAGAGCAATATACGTCAATTGCGGCAAGTATATTTGCGGGTAACACAAATATTACCTATGTGAAGCTGCCCGTAGGTGTAACCGATATCACGGCAGGTTCTTTTAAGGGCTGTACTGCTTTAAAAGGTGTATATCTTCCGTCTACTGTTACAAACATTGGAGTAAGCGCGTTTGAGACCTGTACCGCAATGACTCAGATTGCAGTACCGAAGACCGTAGACTCTATTGGGAACAGCGCCTTTAAGGGTGATGCAAGGTTATATATGGTATATATGAAAGATGTAGACTATAGCAGCCTTAAATCAATTGGTGACAATGCTTTCGACGGCTGTTCCGTGTTGGTCGATTTCTGTTCTGATACGGAATTCTACCTTCCTAAGAGTATAACAAATATTGGTGCATACGCTTTCAATAACTGTAAGAGTATCGTTAAGGTTGATTTGGATACGGCAGGGTTGGAATCGATGGGACAGTATGCATTCGCCGGTTGTACGGGACTGACGGATGCGGTTATGAGCAGAAGTCTTGAAACGATACCGCAGCATGCTTTTGACGGCTGTACTGCGCTTGCAGCGTTGACATTTACAAGTATGACGGGAAAGAAGATCATAATTGATGAATATGCTTTCTATGGCTGCTATGGTTTAAAGCAGCTGGTGCTTCCGTCAAGAATTGAAAAAGTCGCAAACCATGCTTTCGATGGCTGTAGAAATTTAAACAGGATAGAAGTTAAAAATGACGAGCTTGACATCGGTGATACACAGGCATTTCCGGTAGGAGATACCAAAAATACTCTTCTGTTTGTGGGAGATGAAAACAGCACTATCCACATATATTTTTCGGTGAATCAAGATAAAAATGTGGCGTTCGAAAAGACGAATGCACGAAATTATTATCAATATACGGTAGAGGACAATAACGGTAATCCCCATACGGATGGGAAAATCACCGGAGGTCAGATTTGGATAGGCCCCTTGAGTTCTTCCGATTATAATAATAATATTAACAAACTGAATGGCGGCAAGGGTGTTGAGAATAATGATGAGGTAAAATATTGTATATATTATAAACCGGAGAAAGGTTATAGCTTGGTTGCCGGTTCCGTAAGGGCTAACGGTATAATTGTGCAGCCTGAGAAAGGCTATTATTATGTCACAATGCCGTTAGGCGGTATTGTGCTTACAGCTGAGTTTCGCAAAGATAATGATAGTGAGAATGTGATGGGTCAGAAGAATGACATCACGGTGGAATTTTCTAACGGGAAACTCATTAAATCCGGCGACGAGAATCTGGGCGTGGAGATTAAAGTGGGACAGACAACGCGGATGTTCCTGATCGACAAAAGCGGCGAACCGGTGTCCTCTTCCAAGATCAAGGCAATTACATCCGATGCGACATCGGTGGCGAAAGTTTCCAATGCAGGTGTGATTACGGCGATTAAAAAAGGAACGGCAAAGATTACGGTTACGTTGACGGGCGGCGATGGCATAGATTTTGTGATAACGAAATTGATCAGTGTTGTCGAGGCTGAGGTTGATACAATTAAGCTGAAAGCCACAACTTATAATACGACGTTCTTTACCCTTTCGGGAGATTCGGACGGAATACAGACTGCATCCATAAATAAGAATTTAGTGGCCTCCGAAGGGCAGAGCATTACTTTGAAAGCAAATGCTTATACGAGCGACAAGGAGGGCATTGCCAAGGAACTTACATGGAAGAGCAGTGATACAAGGATAGCTAAGGTCAAGAGTGCGTCGACTACAAGTGCGGATGCCAGCAATATAGTGGAAATTCCGGCAGGATGCGAGGGAGAGGCTACTATCACGGTAACTGCCAAGAATGCCGGCGACACTGCCAGACCGACGGTTACACAGAAATTTGTGATCAGTGTGCAGAACAGAACGGCCAAGTTGGCGTACTCCTCCATCAAGGTGAATCCGAATCTCGATGAGGGCGGTGAGTTGGAGATAATTCCGTCATATAACACTGACATAAATCCGAAGCAGACACAGTTGTATGAAAAGACTAAAAACAGCCAGGGACAAATAGAATTCGCAGATGATGTTGACTTTACAATAACGTATAAGGAAAGAGCTGACAGTAAATCATACTGCTATAGTGTTAATCCCATGAGGGATCTTAAGGAAGGTACATATACAGTGTACGTCGGCTTTAACAAGGTTAAGCCGAATGAAAGTAACGTACTTCCTCTTAAAATCACCGTAAAGAAAGCTGTGCCGTCACCTACGGTCAAGTTCAATACGAAGAAGACGAAGTTCAACCTCTTCTACAAGAACGGCGGTACGGACAAGGATGGCAATCCGATTACGGTAACGACGGAAATTACGAAGCTTGGAACGGTTAAGATTAAGGAAGTCAAACTGATTGCTCTGTCTGCTAAAGAGGACGATCAGAAGTTTCTAGATAATTTTGAGATTGTAGATGATCCTGTCGGACTGGAGAAAGGCATAGTGACAATCAGACGCAAAGACGGGAATCTTCAGTATACTGATACCAAGGATAAACAAGCGGTGGTGACAGGATATCTTGTGATTTACTATGAGGGCTATCACGATGATGTGGCTAAGAAAGTCAAGGTAACTATGCCGACTGTCACAACTGCACCGACCTATGTGCTGGATCGAACTTCTGTGACCTACAACACTATTACATCGGGAGGACAGCAGGAAAGACTGACCTTGCTGGATAAGAAGACCAAACAACCGATTGAACTCAGTGAGGATAAGTTCGACATATCCGTAGAATCGGATAAAGCGGCAATAGATCCTAATAATTGTGAAATTGAAGACGGCAGTATTGCATTTACCGTAGATTATCCGGACAGCTGTAATGCAAAGTTTATTTTACGGAATGATAGCGAATGGGACAGGGACAAGAATGGTAATCCCAGAAAGTTGTCTTATACATTTAAGGTGAAGACCAGCAGCAAGGAGCCGACTATTAAGACTGACCGGAATACGATCACTGTAGATGCCAGTTATCCGGAGAATGCAGCATCCTTTGAACTGGTATCCAATCAGAGAGATACTGTGCTGGATGCGGATCAAATATTTGATTATAATCATAAGGCTAAGAATTCCGCTGAATACGCGAAAATGGATGTAAACTACAGTGGGGGCAAGGGTACGGTTACAATCAATGATTCCTCCGTAAAGCCGGGTACATATACATGGACGTGCGCAAATCCTGCAAGCAGCAATCGAGTGCTTACCAAGAAAGTGACACTTACGATTAAGGTAGTTAAGAGCCGTCCTACGGTAAAGCTGGGGAAAGGGTCCCTTTCATTGAATCTTGCAGCAAAGGGAAATGCGGGGTATACCGAAAAGACGGAAATACCGATCAAGATTACCGGACAACCGGATGGATATGAGCTTGACACTAACGTCAATACAGACGAAGAGGGCTTAGATTGTACGACGATAGTGTGTACGACCAAGAATCAGGCAGGACTGGAAGATGCCTTTGAATGGACGCTGGAGGACGTCCAACTGGTAGACGGCAAGCTGGTAGACGGCAAGCTTGCGGTTAGATTGAATGGGTATGTAGCGGCGAAGACGTATTCCTTTAAGATGACTCTGCGGTATGTCAATGGAGATGCCGCGAATGGTGTGAAAGCTAAGCCGGTGACCTTTAATGTCAAAGTATACAACAACTCAGATATTTCTCTGTCGCTTTCTGCTAAGGGCAAGCTTAATTTGGTGGATAGAGAGGGTGAGTATACGACTAAGAACACCATTATTTATACACCGACGCTCAAGAATGTCAGGGGTGCCATCATTGATGCCAAAATATATGACGTAGGTGCCGGTTTCGATTCGGAGAGTAAGTATTTTGATATCGAGTTAAATAAGGAAAACGGCAAGCTTTATGTGACACCCAAGAAAACAGGTGATTCCGAATCCGGATATCAATATGCGGAATTAGACAACAATAAGCCATATTCTGTTTATATAAGAGTAGATGTTGAGGGATATGACGGAAGGGATGCAAGAGGGGGAATCTGGTCAAAGGCTATCAATATTACGACCGCCCAGACGCTCCCTAAAGTCACAATCAATAAGTCGGTGCTGGATGTATACTTATCCAAGAAAAATTATGATGCCACTTTCGTGGTGACCCCTCAGAGTGGCTCGCCGGGAGAAATTGAAAATATACAGTTTGGCGAAAAAGACGAAGTTTCTCGGGATGCTTTTGACATAACATATGAGAAGCAGGCCGACGGTTCGCTTAAGGTAATCATTCATCTGAAAGATGCTGTTGCCTTTGCCTGTGACTCTACCAATAAAGTCAAAATGTATGTGAAATTTAAAGGACAGGGAACCAATACCGCCGGTACGGCAATCACCATGAATGTCAAGATCAATAAATAGCAATCGTCAGATTTCATTATTGTATACAGCGGTCGGAATTTCCGACCGCTGTTTTGCGCCCCAAGATACTAGTGCTCTACCACAAAACGAAATAACCGATACAGCTTATGACGGACACAGAACGCATACAGTTTGTTATGGCTGCCGACAATATCCCTGATGGGGACGGAGGCGAAGGCCTTTCGAATAATGGGATGATGACACTCATTCATAAAAGTCTCCCTGCAATCGTGGGATGCTGTATCCTGATTCTTAAAAACGAGTGCGTATGTCAGTAAACTTTGGTAGACAAAATAGTAGTCCAGCTGCTTCTCCATACAGGGATATGAGGAGATGTCGATGATGCTCCGTAAAGTATCGAAAAGCTTGTGATTCTCAATAAGTCGCTCGATAGGTATTGCACGACGTTTTACGGAACCGACGGTGCTGCGATAATAGTAGAGAGGCTCATCAATAAAGTATATGGATGATGCTTCCAACATACAGTTGTAGGTTGTAAGGGCATCCTCGCCGACGATGATATCGTTGGGAACATGAAAGAGATGACGTTGCAGTAGTTCACGACGGTATAATTTGTTCCACAGACTGGGCACAGCCCCAAATTGAAAGAAAGAGCCGGAATAAATCAAATATGGATAGACTTCTTTCTCCAGACGGGTCTTATCGTAGTATCCGGGAGCAAAAATAGCCCGCACGACAGCCTCTTTATCAGGCATGACGGCAGTATGGTTGCAAACGACGATATCGGCATTCGTATCATATACTGCCCGGCACATCTTACTGTACATATCAGGGGAAATCCAATCATCACT
This sequence comes from Lachnospiraceae bacterium, assembly GCA_022510625.1. GTDB lineage: Bacteria > Bacillota > Clostridia > Lachnospirales > Lachnospiraceae > UBA3282. The sequence continues at coordinate 68,794 of JAFLTD010000001.1, read as the reverse complement.
GTCAACGAAGGCTACATATTGCCCGCGGCAGATTTCATAGCCGCTTTTTCTGGCGGATGTATGTCCTCCGTTAGCTTTATGGATACACCGGAATAGGGGGGTCTCTGACGCATACTTGTCGCAGATGGCTCCGCTGCCGTCGGTAGAACCGTCATCCACCAAAATAACCTCATAATCGGAAAAATCCTGCGCCAGAAGGCTGTCGAGGCATTTGCACAGATAGTCTTCTGCATTATAGACCGGAACGATAATGCTGAGCATAGGACTGTTGGACATAGAGAACTCCTTTAATAAAATAAGACTTCATATAATCTATATAGGGTCTTAAACTGTATTCATATTAACTTATTTTGGCGGAAAGCACAATAATCGGTATAAAAAATGTATATATTATACTTCGGTGATATGATATAATATAATACAGACTGAGGTGTTTGTATGTATATTAACATCGTTTTCTGTTTTGATGATAAGATTGCTGAGCAGGTACAGGTCACGGTCGCATCTTTGTTGGACTATACTTTGACTGATGGCGTACATTACCATATTTACTGTATCTGCACCGAACAAGCGACGTATATGGAAACGCCGCTTAAGCGTGTCGTCGAGGCCAGAGATCGGGAATCCACGCTGACCGTGCAAGGGGTGGAGAATTTGTATCAGGACGCTTACGAAGTCAGGGGAGTCTCAACCGGCACCTACCTGCGTCTGATGCTGCACAGGTTACTGCCTGATGTGGACAAACTGATTTACGCGGACGTGGACGTATTGTTCCGGAGTTCTCTGCTGGATATCTGGCAGATAAATCTGGAAGGTTATGTGCTGGCGGCGGTGCAGGGGGCTGTCAATCTTCCCGATCAATGGGAGTTAAACAGTGACAGACCTTACTGGAAGCATCTAACAGGTGTGAAAGGGAGATACATCAACGCAGGTGTCACATTGATGAATCTTGCCGAGATACGGCATAGAAATCTGGAAGAGCAGTGGAATAAATGGGCCAAAGAGAAATTGCACTATCAGGATCAGGACATTTTAAACATTACCTGTCAGGGTGCTATACGATATCTTTCTCCCAGATTCAATCGTTTGGCCTATATGACGCCGAGTGATTATGATGCTTTTGTCAGAGAGGGAATCTTTACGCAGCAGCAGTGCAGGGACGCCTTGGAACACCCGGCAATCATTCATTATGCAGGGGACAAGCCTTGGAAGCGTTATGATGTGAACATGGGATACCTGTGGTGGGATTATGTTAATAGCCAGGCTGATCTGCGGGGACTGTTTGATGAGGAGATGGCACGAAAGAATCACGGGCCGACTTTCCGGGAAAGAGTGGTACGTAAAATCAAGAAACTGATCGGTAAAGAAAAACTTTAAGGAGATATGGACAATGAAAATAGCGGTTGCTGGAACAGGATATGTGGGACTGGTCGCGGGTGTATGCTTTGCGGAGAAGGGACATGACGTTACTTGTGTGGACGTGGATGAAAATAAAGTCAGGATGATGGAATCGGGTGTGTCGCCAATCTATGAAGAGGGATTAGAGGAGTTGATGCGGAAGAACAATGCCACGGGCAGACTGCATTACACCACCGATTACAGGAATGCCTACAAGGACGCGGAGGCTATTTTTATCGGAGTTGGTACACCGGAACAGCCGGACGGTTCCGCCGATTTAAGCTATATCGCTACGGTATCCAGGCAGATTGCAGAGTCTGTGGAACGGGATTGCCTTGTGGTTGTGAAGTCAACCGTTCCGGTCGGAACCAATGACAAGGTGGAACAGTTTATCCGGGACTTTCTGAAAAGAGATGTGAAGATTGAGGTTGCCTCCAATCCGGAATTTCTGGCGCAGGGTTCTGCTGTACATGACACGCTTCATGCGGCGAGGATTATTATCGGCACGGAGAGTAAGGAAGCGGAAGCCATACTCAAGAAAATATATGAACCGTTCGATCTCCCTATAGTATCGGTGGGCAGACGCTCGGCGGAGATGATTAAATATGCCTGCAACGATTTCCTGGCGCTTAAGATTTCGTACATGAACGATATAGCCAACCTGTGCGAGCTGGTGGGCGCGGATATAGATGCTGTGGCGGAGGGGATGAGCTATGATGCCCGGATCGGCGCCAGATTTTTAAATGCGGGTGTAGGTTACGGCGGAAGTTGTTTTCCAAAGGATACGAAAGCATTAAAATACATTGCGAGACAGCACGGTTATAAGCTGCGCACCGTGGAGGCGGCGGTGGATGTGAATGCAGAGCAGAAGACGAAACTGTTCTACAAAGCGAGCAATCGAATGATCACTTTCCGGAATCTGAAGGTGGCAGTGCTTGGCCTGGCTTTCAAGGCGGGCACGGACGATTTAAGAGAAGCGCCTTCACTGGATAATGTGCAGCTTCTGCTGGAGAACGGAGCGGATATCTGCGCTTATGACCCTGTCGCGGCGGATAATTTTAAGAAGAGATATCCCGAAGGCGCAGCTGAGAAAGGTACGATACAATATGTGACGAAGCCCGAAGAGGCGCTTCGTGGTGCCGATATATGCTTTATTTTTACAGAGTGGGGGGAAATCAAGGCGATTGCCCCGGAGACGTTCAAGGAGCAGATGCAGATACCGCTCGTGTATGACGGACGTAATCTATACAGTCCGGATGCAATGAGGGAAGCAGGTGTGGAATATTACAGTATCGGAAGATGATGTAGTGAGAAGACTGTGCCGGCGCGATATATGACCGTGTAAGGTACTGGCACGGCAGGAGGAGACATGCAATCACTTGATATCAGTAAAACTTATTTAGTGACGGGCGGTGCCGGATTTATCGGATTTCACTTGTCTAGGAGCCTTCTGGATCAGGGGGCCGTGGTCATCGGATTTGACAATCTGAACGATTATTATGATGTGCAGCTTAAGACGGACAGACTGGAAATCTTAAGAGGATATGAGAATTACACGTTCATCAAAGGCGACTTGAGCGATAAGGAAGATGTATTCCGGTTTTTTGGGGAATATGCACCGCAAGTCGTGGTCAATCTGGGTGCGCAGGCGGGTGTGCGGTACAGTATCGATAATCCGGATGCCTATATGCAGTCCAATATGATGGGGTTTTTTAATATCTTGGAGGGGTGCAGGCATTTTCCAGTGGAACATCTCGTCTATGCTTCGTCCAGTTCCGTGTACGGCGGCAATGAGAAGGTACCCTTTTCCACCGAGGATAAGGTGGATGAGCCTGTTAGCCTCTATGCGGCGACCAAGAAATCCAATGAATTGCTGGCACACGCCTACAGTAAGCTGTATCACATTCCGGTGACGGGACTCAGGTTCTTCACGGTCTATGGACCTTATGGAAGACCGGATATGGCGTATTATAAATTTACGCAGAAGATTATGGCGGGAGAGCCGATTCAGATCTATAACAACGGTGATATGTACAGAGATTTCACCTATATCGATGATATTGTGAAAGGCATAGAGAACATTCTATGTAATCCGCCCGCACAGAATGAGAAAGGCGTGAGATATAAGCTGTACAATATCGGCAACAACAAGCCGGAGAAGCTGATGGATTATATAGAGACATTGGAGAGATGTCTCGGCAAAACTGCGGTCAAAGAGTTCCTGCCGATGCAGCCGGGAGACGTATACCGGACATGTGCGGATGTTACGGATTTGATGAGAGACTATGATTTCAAGCCCAATACCACGATTGAGGAGGGTTTAAGCAGATTTGTGCAGTGGTATCGGGAATACTATCATCAGTGAAACCGTTCCAGTTCCTTCACTTCATCCCACAATATATCCGTAAAATATACGGCGCCTTCTTCGTTGAGATGGTCGGAGTCCGAGAAATACACTAAGTTTTCGTGGAACCGTTCGTCGTGGGAATAATCATAATAGCTGACGCCCGTGTCAGCTGCAATCGCATCGATCGCTGCCCGGAATTGCACAAGGAAATCCCGGGATATCAGATCGGTATAGTATTTCGAAAAGGGTGTGGTAATCAGGACAGGCGTGATTCCATTCTCTTTGCAGTAGTCAATGATCTCATATAATTCTTCGATTCGTTCCGGCATAAAGTATTCGTCTTTATTGTCAAAATGTCTGCTGTAGCGATCCTGTGCCCTTCGTGCAAATTCTTCCACATTGATGCCATCATTTGACGCATGTGCCGTCAAAACCGTGTTCAGCTCCGGGAGGAGCTTGAGAATATCTTTGCCTGCAGAAAGAATCGGCATCTTGGTTGTGACGAGATCTACATAAGGATCATAATCCGGAATGTTCTCAGGTGAGAGAAAATGATAATAGCGCACGCTCATCGCCTCGGCCTCCGCGCTGCTCGTCACTTCATTGTTGAAGGAAAAGTAGGATACCGGAATAAAGAGTACGCTGTCTTCTGTCATGTAATGTCCGAATTCTTGCAGAACCGCATAATCATAATTGTAACTCTGGCTTGTATTGCCAAAGTTAAAGCAGGTATAACCTTTGTCCATGATCTTGTCGTAGGAAAAATCACACATCCCGTGAGAACTGCCCAGATTGCCGATGTTGACTTCGTTGTAATGTGTTCCGAGCAAAGTGAATTTGAGGATATCCATATACTTTTGGTCATCAATTTTTTTATACGGTTTGTTAAGCATACAGATAATGAGAACCGCCGCTGCGGGAATCAGTACGCATTTTAATGTGAAGCGAACTACGTCGTATTTCTTCGTCATAAAATGAAATCACACCTTCCTGTTATCCATAAATAAGCATCTTTCCAAACAATTGGAAGTTATGCGAAATACTAGAACCGGAAATATATAAACTCAGTTGCGACTCCTTTGGGTGCAAACAGTGCAATCACAACCAAGAACAGCACATATACGGGCCATCGGATAAAGCACTTTTGCCGTGAGAGAGCAGTGATTACGTCACCTCTCAGTGAGGCGCAATCATAGGCGGCAAGAAGCGCGACTGACAAGAGCATGCCGAGCGCTGCTACACGTGACACGCCGAGGCATATAATACAGGTCTGTAAATAGATTAACGGCCTGGCGGCATCCCAGAAGAGTCGGGATATAATCCATACCGCATCCTGTATGCTGTTGGCCCTGAAGAATATCCATGTAAAGCACAGCAGGATAAAAGTGATCGGAAGCTGCCACCAATGTCTGCGGCGTTCGATTGGCATGCCTTTTCTCGTCTTTGGGTACACAAATGTCTCTATGATCTGTAACAGCCCGTGCATTCCGCCCCAGGCAATATAGGTCAGGCTGCTTCCGTGCCAGAAACCGCTCACCATGAAGGTGATAAGCAGGTTCAGACAGTGACGCCACTTCGGTACTCTGTTGCCTCCGAGAGGAATATACACGTAATCCCTGAACCATGTGGAGAGTGAAATATGCCATCGACTCCAAAACTCTTTGACGGAAAAGGAAAAATAGGGGCTCTTAAAGTTTGTCATCAGATCAATGCCGAACAGTTTGGCACATCCGATGGCGATGTCGGAATAACCGGAAAAATCGCAGTATATTTCAACGGCAAACATGACTGTGACAACGATAAAGACAAATCCTACGTAGATGTCGGCTCTGTCGTATACTTTGTTGACGACACCGGCAAAGACGTCGGCAATCACCAGTTTTTTGAAATAACCCCACGCCATCAGTTTCAGGCCGTAAGTTACTTTGCCGTAATCAAAAGGACGTGTTTCCTTATATTGAGGCAGCAGACTGTCGGCTCTCCCGATCGGCCCTGCCAGAAGCTGCGGGAAAAAGGACACGAAAAGCGCATAATAGCCGAAATGTCGTTCTGCCCCGATCTTACCGCGATAAACATCAATCAGATAACCGATGGATTGAAAGAAATAGAAAGAAACGCCTGCGGGGAGCAGAATCCTTACAGTGATCGGCTGCATAGTCAGGCGTCCCGCGTCAATCAACATGTTCAATCGGTCAATGGCGGGGCCGGCCGTTTTGTAGAAGAGAAGTACCAATACCAGGGGCAGAATACCGCTCAGAAGACACTGCCTCTTATGTTTAGTGGTCTCAGCTTTCTCAAGATTCAGTGCCAGCACATAGGTCAGTATCGTCGTTGCCAGAAGCAGGAGACCGTATCCGATGTGCAGGTTCATGTAGAATGCATAGCTTGCAATCAGCAGAAAGCACCATCTGTATTTGTGCGGTACGAGATAATACAGCACAAAAGTGATAATAATAAATATTGCAAAAGATACAGAGTTAAACAGCATATGGCACCTCCTCCCCGAACCGGCTAAAGCAATTTTACTTTATTTGCATTAAATATGCAAATTATGTTAAAATAAACCAAAACTTGTTATAGTATAGTCGATTGAGAATGGATGTAAACATGGGCATTACTTCATTTTATTTTTTGTGTTTTTTTGCGGCCATTTTAATATTGTACTATCTCATTCCGAAGAGACTGCAGTGGGGACTGCTGCTCATATGCAGCGCCGTGTATTATCTGCTGAGCGGCAACGGTATGCTGATTCTCTACCCCGTTGTGTCGGTGACGGCATGCTATGCGGGTATCCGTATGCTGGCGGCGGTTCCTGAGGGAAATGCGCAAAGACGCAAATGCATCCTGCTGGTGACCGTTCTTGTCAATATAGGCATACTGGTGGTTCTTAAGTATGTGAATTTCGGCATCTATACGATAGACGGCATTGCAAGGCTGTTCGGCAGTTCCGAGACATTGATCCGGAGTGTGGATTTTCTGATTCCGCTGGGTGTGTCGTTCTATACTTTCTCACTGTTGGGTTATGTGATCGATGTGTATTACGGCATTGCCGAGCCCCAGAAGAATTATCTGAAGCTGATGCTGTACGGCATGTATTTTGCCGTGATCATTTCGGGTCCGATTCTGAAATACAGGGAACACGGAGAACAGTTTTTCGAGCCGCACGCTTTTGATTACCGGCGTGTGTCACGCGGGCTCCAGCGCATGTTGTGGGGGTTTTTTAAGAAGTTGGTGATTGCGGAACGGCTCGGTGTCTTGGTGGATACGGTGTACGGCAGTTACGGAGATTATCCGGGGACGTTTATCTGGGTTGCTACGGTTTGTTATGCATTTCAGCTCTATACGGATTTTTCGGGCTGTATGGATATCGTGCTCGGTATGTCGGAGAGTTTGGGGATTCTATTGCCGGAGAACTTTCAGACACCCTTTTTCGCAGGCAGTATCGCAGAGTACTGGCGCAGATGGCATATCACGCTGGGCATTTGGATGAAGGAGTATGTATTCTATCCTGTGCTGCGCACAAAGTTTTTCACGAATCTGAACCGGTCCTGGAGAGAGAAGTTCGGTAAGAAGAAAGGTAAGCAATACGCCACTTTTGCAGCTATGTTTATCCTGTGGCTGACTGTGGGTATCTGGCACGGCGGCGATTGGAAATTCGTTATCGGTTCCGGCCTGCTGCACTGGTTCTACATTGTGATGGAAGAGCTGCTGGCACCTTTGTGTGACCGCCTTATGAACAGATGGCACATAGATCCGAGGGGCAGGGGAGTTAGTATTGTGCGCATTCTCAGGACTTTTTTCCTTGTGTGTATCGGAGATCTGTTCTTCCGTGCGGCATCGGTAGGGGATGCTTTCGCTATGCTGGGTAAGGCGGTATCCGTGTGGAATCCTTCCTCGCTGTGGAACGGAGCCATGCTTGAGCTGGGACTTGACCGGGTGGAGATGGTCATTGCGGCAGTTTCGCTCCTGTTGTTGTATTTGGTATCGCTCTTGCAGCGGACAGGCTCCGTGAGAGATAAAGTGGCTGCCGGTCCGCTGCCGGTTCGCTGGTTCATCTGGTACGCACTTTTGTTTGGTGTGATCCTTTTAGGGTGTTACGGACCGGGGTACAGTGCGGGAGAATTTATCTACCAGGGATTTTAACAATTGGCATAGTAAAGACGGTAATTATGTGATAGAATAATAGGACAATATATCTGAAAGGCTGCGTAAGATAATGGATAAAATAGCGGTTTTGATTCCATGTTATAATGAGGAGAAGACGATTACCAAGGTGGTAAAAGACGCGAAAGCGGCACTGCCGGATGCAGTGATCTACGTCTATGACAATAACTCTAAAGACCGTACCGTGGAACTTGCCAAAGAGGCGGGCGCAATCGTGCGGTATGAGTATATGCAGGGTAAGGGAAATGTAATCCGCCGCATGTTTCGCGAGATTGAGGCGGAGTGCTATATCATGGTGGACGGCGATGACACCTATCCTATGGAATGCGCCAAGGAGATGGCTGATAAGGTGTTATACCACAATGCGGACATGGTAGTGGGTGACAGATTGTCCTCCACATATTTTACGGAAAACAAGCGGCCTTTCCATAATTTCGGTAACTCGATTGTACGAAGCAGCATCAATCGGCTTTTCCACTGTGATATCAAGGATATTATGACCGGGTATCGCGCTTTTAGCTATGGTTTCGTCAAAACCTTTCCTGTTTTATCTACCGGATTCGAGATAGAGACAGAGATGACGATTCATGCTGTCTACAACAAAATGCAGATTGAGAATGTGATTGTGGACTATCGTGACAGGCCTGAGGGAAGTGAGTCCAAACTCAACACATTCTCTGACGGATTTAAAGTACTTCGCACGATTATGAAGCTGTACCGGGACTATAAGCCCATGGAGTTCTTTGGACTGTGTTCAATGGTACTTGCCATGATTGCAGTAGTACTGTTCATTCCGATTCTGGTTGCCTATATTGAGACCGGTCTGGTGCTTCGCTTTCCTACACTGTTTGTCTGCGGATTTATCGGGCTCGCCTCGATTCAGTCCCTGTTTACGGGGTTGATCCTGTCCAACATGGCACTCAAGAACAGAAGAGATTTTGAGTATCGGCTGATGTTGGTTACCCGCAGGGTAAATCACGTGGATTAGTCGGTTGCATATCATATGTACATTTCTATTATGTATATTTCTTTTTTGTCCATTATATACTAATAACAGAGGGAGCTGCAAACATAAGGGGAATACAATTCTTAAGATTTGCGGAAGGATTGTTTAATAAACAGTGAGATATCTTTTCAAAATAGTTTGAAAGTGATATTCTCGCTGTAGATGTTTGTTGCGACACGAAAATATGAGACAACGGATTACATATCGCCGGAGAATGAACGGAAAAGGCGGAGGTATAACATGGACAAAAAGAATGATCTTAGAAAAGCCAATCGTAACAGCAGCATTTTGCTGTTTGTGATTCTGATAGGTTTCTGTATTCTTGCAATTATTGAGATCCTATACGGACAGGCGCAAACCAGAATGGAGCAGGAAAGATTGGCGTTGGAGGAGGAGAACCGTCAGGCGGTACAGGAACTGCAGGCTGAGAGGAACAATCTGCAGGGCGATCCCGGTGTGGGCGTTGAGTTCCCTGAGAAGATGAACGGAGAGCAGATCAGCGGTACGGAACCGGAGAAGACATTGACTGATGCGAAAGATACATCTTCCGATTCGGTGGCGGGACAGGATGCGGAATCGGGAGAACCGGCAGAGGACGACAGTAAATATGCTATGCAGATTGTCGTTATGGGTGACAGTATTATGGCCGATCAGCGTGAAAACAATCAGGATGTAGCAACTCTGATCGGAGAAGCATGTAATGCAAAGGTATATAATATGTCGATAGGCGGTACCACGGCGGCGCTGATGCCCAATGAGCCGTGTAATTTTGCATCGTGGAGTTCCACAGGTCTTCTCGGTGTGGTAAATGCTATCGTGGGCAATATCAATCCCGGTGTTTTTGATGGATATGATACAGAGAAGATCTTGAGAGAGTGTGACTTCTCCAAGACAGATTATTTTGTGATAGAGTACGGTATCAATGATTTCCTGAGCCGCCAGGTTCCACAGAGCATATATCTGGATAATGGGGATGTTTTGGGAATCGACAATACGTACACTTATGCCGGGGCAATGGAAGTTGCGGTAGACGCGTTGGAAAGGAGTTTTCCTGATGCGAAAATACTGATTGTTCCACCGCACTATTGCCAATTCTATGAAGGGACGGCATACGTGGGAGATTCCTATAGCCTGAATTACGGTTACGGCACATTGGTTGAGTTTTTCGGATGTGCGAGATATGTGGCGGATCGGTATCGCGAAGATGGTACAATCTTCTTTGATTCAATGGAAGACAGCAATATTGACGCATACACGGCGGACAAATATCTGGAGGACGGGACACACCTGACGACTTTAGGGCGAAGAGTATATGCCGACGAAATAGCTAAGAGGATCAATAGGGATTTCTATCGTGAGGAATAAGTGTACGAACATGTGAAAACAACACAAGCTGGGTGCGGGGGTTTGTCGGTTATGATAAGCCCCCGTTGGTATTTGTCCCCCTATTGGTATTCGTAAGAGATGATTGCCGTAAACATGCAAAATATGGTATAATACGCGCAAATGGTGTTAGAGAAAACAAGCAGCCGGAGGCATCTGATGAGAGAATTGGAATATCCTTTTGACAGTGAATATATCCTCAAGAAATCCAAGAGGCTTAAGAGAGAGCTGTTAGAGAGCGGGACAGGATTTCTGGTAAAGAAAATTGCCGTGCTTGGGGGAAGTACCACCCATGACATTGTCAGAATACTGGAAGTGTTTCTGCTGAATCGGGGAATACAGCCGGTGTTCTATGAATCGGAGTATGCCCAATATTTTCAGGATGTAATGTTTGATAATCCGTCGCTCACGGAATTTGCACCGGATTTAATATATATTCATACGTCCAACCGCAATATAGCAGGTTATCCGAGAGTTTCGGACAGTTTGGAGCAGATTGATGCAATGCTGGAGGAGCAGTATGAGCACTTCCGTGTGATGTGGGACAAGATAGCGGACAAGTATCATTGTCCTGTTGTTCAGAATAATTTTGAGTATCCTTTTTACAGAATACTCGGCAATCAGGAAGCGGTGTATGCGCAAGGACGCATCAGTTTCATAAACAGATTAAATGAGAAGTTCTATCAATATGCGAGAGAGCATGAGGACTTCTATGTTAATGACATCAACTATATCTCGGCTGCATACGGTCTGGACAAGTGGGCAGATCCTTTTTACTGGCATATGTATAAATACGCCATGTGCATGCAGGCGATACCGGAGTTTGCCTACAATCTGTCCAACATTATCAAGGCAGTATTCGGAAAGAACAAGAAATCGCTTGTGCTGGATTTGGACAATACGCTGTGGGGCGGTGTCGTGGGAGATGATGGTGTGGAGAATCTGGAAATCGGACAAGAGACTTCAATGGGACAGGTTTATTCGGAATTTCAAGGATATCTCAAGGCGCAGCAGGACATCGGCGTGATGCTGAATGTCAATTCGAAGAATGAATATGACAACGCTGTCGCAGGATTGAATCACCCTGATGGGATTTTGCGGCCCGGGGATTTTATATTGATCAAGGCAAACTGGGAGCCGAAGAGCCGGAATATTGCAGCGATTGCCGAGGAGATGAATGTCCTGCCCGACAGCCTTGTGTTCGTTGATGATAATCCGGCGGAACGGGATATTGTGGGTACACAGATACCCGGTGTCGCCGTGCCGGAGATCGGCACACCCGAACAGTATATCAGGGTGCTGGATCACGCGGGATTCTTCGAGGTTACAAGTCTGTCCGAAGATGATCGTAAACGCAATGAGATGTATAAGGCGAACATCGAGAGACAGAAGCAGCAGCAGAGTTTTGGTGATTACAGAGAGTATCTGCTTTCTCTGGAGATGAAAGGGACAATCAGACCTTTTGAGGCGGTCTATATGGCGAGGATCGCTCAGCTGACCAACAAGAGCAATCAGTTCAATCTGACGACGAGAAGATATACCCAGAGTGATATTGAGAGATTTGCCGGCAGTGACGAGTATATTACACGGTACGGCAAACTGGAGGATAAGTTTGGCGATAACGGTGTGGTTTCTGTCGTGATCGGGAGGAAAGACAATACGGACAAGATTCTTCACTTGGAATTGTGGCTGATGAGCTGTCGTGTATTAAAACGCGATATGGAGTATGCCATGATGGACAGTATGGTGCAGGCGTGCCGGGAATGCGGTCTGGAGGCAATGATCGGCTATTACTATCCCACAGCTAAAAATGCCATGGTCAGCCGATTCTATGACACTATGGGATTTGCTAAGATTGATGAGGGGGAGGACGGCAGCACCGTATGGCGATTTAATATTCCTGACCGCTATGAGAAGAAAAATACGGTGATTGAGGTTGCGAAATAGTGGGAAAACCTTTATAGTACTTATAGTACAGACGAGTATTCGCCAAACAGAGTGACAATGTAATAAATTAAGAAATTGAGAATGGAGACAGGTATGAGCAGAGAAGAAGTATTTAGCAGGTTAAACGAAGTGTTCCGGGACGTGTTTGATGATGAGAGTATCACGGTGACGGATGCGACCACGGCGGATGATATTGAGGAGTGGGATTCGTTGGAGCATATTAATCTGTTGGCGGCTGTTGAGCAGGAATTCGGCATGAAGTTCAACATGGGGCAGGTAGTATCCATGAAGAACGTGGGTGAGATGGCAGATATTATTATCAGTCAGACTGAGTAGCTTTGATCAGTTCGATCATTCCCGCCGATGCGTTTGTCAGAAATACGACTTCCCGATTCTGCAGGGCAGGAGCGGGGGTGGGCGTGTCAATAGCAATATAACCGTTTGCGGTCAGAGATTGATAATCGTTGTCAAAATCTTCTGTTTCATAACAAATGTGATAAGGACAGTTTTTGTATTTTTTGAGTAATCCGGCTACAACGGAATCTGCCGATGTCGGAGAAACCAATTCTATACAATAATTGTCTTTTTCCAGAAAACAGATGTCTACCTTGCGGATATCGTCGTAAACTGTATCCTGAATCGTTTGATATCCCAGATTATGGAAAGTATGGATTGCAGCATCCATTTTTTTAACAAGATAACCGACATGGTGAATTTTTAAGCTTAACATATAAAGGCTCCTTTATGATGGCCGTTTGGTCAACTCATATTATATATGAGTTGCAACGGTTTTACAAGACGGAGCCGGTCGGGGATTGAGGTGGGAAGGAGAATTTCATGGAAAAGAGATTCAGGGACATTACCGTTATAAGTTTTGTGGTGTTTGGAATCTTGATGATACCGGTCGTGTACCTTACCTTTGTAAACAGGGCATCGGGAGATGATTACGGATATGCGGTCTACACAAGGGCAGCATGGATGGGGACGCATTCCGTGATAGAGGTGATCCGGGCGATTGGTCGGACTGTCAAACAATATTATTACGGATGGCAGGGAACGTGGTTCAGTATTATGGTTTTTTCCCTGCAGCCGGAGACATTCCATGATAGTGCATATGTCATTGTGGCGATATTGATGCTGTTTTTGTGGATTGGCAGTACATTTTATCTGTTCGGGCAGATCCTGCGCAGAAATATGGGAATGAATAAATGGCGTTATCTGCTGATTACGGTCTGCTTTTTGATTCTCAGTATTGAATTCGTTCCCAGCACCAGGTCCGCTATTTTTTGGTTTAACGGGTGTGCTCATTATATGCTTCCCTTTGCCATGTGTCAAATAGCAGCAGCATGGCTCTTACGGTATTGTACAGAGTATAGGAAGACGACGTTCATCGGCATTGTCATTTTTCTGACATTGCTCGGTGGTTCAAATTATCAGGCGGCACTGTTTGCGCTGATTGTTACATTCTACGTTGGGGTATCTACATGGATTATGACGAAAGACAAGCGCATATTTACGCTCTGCATTCCTGTGTGTACAGAGCTGGTGGGGTTGGCTGTGAGTGCCATGGCACCGGGAAACAAAGTACGTGCGGGCGAGGAATTTGGAGCTTCTGTATCCGCGGGTTTAATGACTATAGGGAAATCCTTTCTGTACGGAATCAAGGATGTAATGATTTATGCTGAAGAAAGACCTCTGATATTCGTGGGATTATTGTTTCTCTTTATTGTTTTTATCATCAATTTTTCTACATGGGAGGATGCTTTCCGTTTTAAGCATCCGCTTCTGTTGTCGCTGATGCTTTTATGCCTCTACAGTGCTATGCAGGCTCCGGCCATTTACGCGGGTGTTTCGGTTTCGAAGGGAGTATTGAATACGAACTATCAGGTATTTCTGCTCGCTTCATCAGGAATACTGCTCATTGCAGCAGAGAAGACGGCGTGTAAACTAAAGAGTGTATGGGGTGGGGAGAATGTTGGTAAAAAGGTGTTGCAGATTGTAGTTGCGCCCGGAATTCTTCTTTGTCTGCTTTTGGTATTCTTAGGACGCGGCAATATAAAAAGCAGCACATCCTATGTGTCGCTTATTTATATCACCAGCGGTCAGGCGGCGGACTATAAAGAGCAGATGGATCTGCAGACCAAACTCATGGAGGACGATTACACGGAAGATGTGGTGGTTCCGGGAATTAATGATATACAGGGACCGCTCATGCATATGCCGGTTACCGGGGATAAAGATGCATGGGCTAATATGGTGACGGCCGGTTTCTACGGGAAGCGCAGTGTGGTTTCCATAGAACGTCAGGTTTGGACAGAGATGTACGGTGACTGATATGATAAAAATAAAAGAATTGTATGCCAACTACAAAGAGTTCATAATGGAAGTGATTCATTTTGGTATGGTGGGCGTGATCAATACCCTGATGGGGTGGGGGATCATGGCGATTTTGTATAATCTGATTCACTTAAGTTACTATCTTTCCAGCGGAATATCTTATTTCATTGGAAGCATCTTTTCCTACCATGCCAATGCTAAAGTGACTTTTAAGGTGGAACATCGGGATAAGTGGCTGCCGTGGCGGTTTGCGATCAATATTATCGTATGTTATCTTGTGGCTTTCAACGCTGCACGGCCGCTTGTGAGATATCTGCTTAATTCGCAGCCTGCAGAGGTTGTGGACAATGTAGCTATGGTTCTGGGCATGGGTATCTTTATCGTCATGAATTTCTTCGGACAGAAATTGTTTGTTTTTCGTAAGAGGAATAACGGATGAAACGACTGGAAGACCGGAAATGGTTCATATGGCTGACGAAATACTGGTTTTATTTTCCGATCATAGGTTTTCTGCTTCTGACGGCAGGCGTATTTTTCGGTTACGGGGAGCGCAGTTATATTGCGGTTCACGATAACATGGATCTGTTTCTCGCACAGTTCCGGATGTTGAAGAATACAAACAGTTTTTTTAAACACGGCGTGGATGTGCCGTTTCTGGGCGGTGTCAGCAGGGATAATCTTCCCTCGGAACTTTCACTGTACAGTGTACTGTATATGATTTTTCCGACTTACACGGCGTACGTACTAGGTATTCTTGGGAAGATTCTGATCGGTATGTTCTCTTTTCGCCTGTTGGCTCGGGAATTGTTCAAGGATCGATGCGCACATTATCGTCCCATCATTTATATGACGGGATTTGCGTATGGTATCCTTTGGGTTTTCCCGGCGTTCGGTTTTGCATTTGCTTCGATACCCCTGTGCGTGTATCTTCTCATTAAGATATACCGGAATGAGGGAAAGCAGTGGTATCCGGCATTGCTTGCCTATCCGCTTGTGTCCTATTTTTCTTATCACGGCATCTTTATTCTGGGATATCTGGTGATTGCCGTTTTATGGCTTTCCATACGGGATAAAAAACCGGCATGGTCTTTGGCGTTAGGTCTGATCGTGCTGGCCTTGGGATATACGGTGTGTGAGTATCGCCTGTTCGGACAGATGTTATTTAGTGATGAGGTGACGATTCGTTCCACCGTCGTCAATCCGAGCCTGTCCGTGCGGGAGGTTTTGCAGGAAGTAGTCACGGTATGGCGGGAGGGAATCTTCCATGCGGATGGCGTACAGGGCAAAGTGGTGCTGCCGGTCTGTATGTTGTATTTTGTGATCAATAATGGTTTGTATTTGCGGAAAAAGCAGGGGAAACAAATTTTCCATGATCCGTTTAACTTTATTATGTTGTTTATTCTGTTCAACAGTGTGATTTACGGGTTGTATGACTGTGAACCGCTGAGGTCGTTTGTGGAGGCGCTCGTTCCGCCGCTAACTGGCTGGCAGTTTAACAGGACGATCTTCTTTAATCCGTTTTTGTGGTATGCTGCACTGTTTATGGTTTTGATCAGGCTGTATGATGCGGGGGTGTGGCAGATGTGGGTTGCCAATTTCATCATCTGCGCTGCCGTACTTGTCATTATTCTGACACCGAACAGATACAATGATCTGTATTTCACATGCTATAACAGGGCATATGAGTATTTCCACGGTGTGGAAGTCGATGACCTGGACTACGAACAGTTCTATGCGTGCGAGCTTTTTGATGGGATTAAAGAGGATATCGATTACCAGGGTGAATGGTCGGCAGCTTACGGTTTCCATCCCGCTGTGCTGGAATATAACGGGATTGCTACATTGGACGGATATCTGGGCTTTTATCCGCAGCAGTACAAGGACGATTTTCGCAAGGTGATTGCTCCTGCACTGGACAGGGTGGAAGCGACGCGAATATATTATGATGACTGGGGCGCCAGAGCTTATTTGTATTCGGGAACGGATCTGAGTATTGTCAATGCGACGAAAACGGTATATGCTACGGATTATGATATTTATATAGATACAGAGGCTTTTCGCGCGCTGGACGGAGAATATATTTTCTCCCGGTTCGAGCTGACAAATGCCATGGAGTCGGGATTGTACCCGGTCAACAGTTATACGGCGCGGGACGGAAGCTGTACGGTCTATGTGTATAGAGCGAATTAATAGAGAAAGGCTTGGTGACGAATATGTCTATCAGAGTACACAACTTTTTGGGAGTGGTGGGCTGGAATGCCAGAAAATATCTGCCGGTGTTAGCCAGTGAGAGTTATTTGAAACTTCAGTTTATTACCAGAAGGCGGCAGCAGAAAAAGTATATTGAATATTTCTTTTCACACAAGGAACCACCGCACCCGGTGGTCGTCAATTTGGAGACCGTGAACCGGTGCAACAGCACATGCGAGTTCTGTACTGCCAACATTCATGCGGAGAAACGTCCGTACATGAGAATGAAAGATGAGATATATTATTCCGTGATCGATCAGCTGCGGGATTGGAACTATAAAGGGCATCTGACCCTATACGGCAACAATGAGCCGTGGCTTGATACGCGAATTGTGGAATTTCATAAGTATGCGAGGGAACAGCTTCCGGATGCATTTATATTCATGTCCACCAACGGACTGCTCTTGAATATCGACAAGGTGAAATCGATTGTTCCGTATGTGAACCAGCTGATCATCAACAATTACTGTCTCGATATGAAGATGCATGACAACGTCAAAGAAATCTATGATTATGTCAAGGCACATCCGGACGAATTTAAAGACGTGGATATATTGATCCAGATTCGTTATCTGAAGGAGGTTCTTACGAACCGTGCGGGCAGCGCGCCGAATAAGCGGGGCACCCAAAAAATTATCAAAGAAACATGTCTGATGCCCTACACGGATATGTGGATCATGCCCAACGGTAAGATGGGTATCTGTTGCTGCGATAATTTTGAAGTGACTGATCTGGCAGATTTGAACGAAGTATCCTTGAAGGACGGATGGAACAGTGAACCTTATCAAAAGCTTCGCCGTGCCATCAGGGACGGAAGAGATAATTATCCTTTCTGTAAGTACTGTGATTTCATAGATGCGGGATTGCGTATGGATGCGGTGAACGATGTTTTGAAACACCACGATCAATTACACGGGGCAAGACAATCAGTATTTAGAAGATAAAGGATATACGGATATGATGAGAAAAGGCGGGTTGAAGAACACACTGTTATGCGTCGGTCTGATGGTTCTGTTTATGGCAGGATGCGGTTCGGCCGGCAGCGGCACCGTGGCGGACGAAGATATACATGCCGATGAAATCACAGAGGCGGGTGACGGCGCGGAAGCAGAAGAAGAGGTTACGGCAGACGAACAAAGCAGCTCCGGTGTGCAGGATGAACAGGTTGAGTCGGGGAGCGTGGAGGAAGAAGTCACCTATGAAGGGTGCAGTCTGTCGATTCTGGGAGACAGCATATCCACTTATGACGGATGGATACCGGAAGGATGTGCCGTTTATTATCCGATGAGCGGACAGCTGACAGATGTATCTCAGACGTGGTGGATGCGATTGATTGAGGATACGGGGTTGGAATTGTGTTCCGACGGTTCCAGTTCCGGTAGTACCTGTGTGGGAGATTCTCTCAGCATGGATGAACCGAAATACGGCTGCAGTGATTACCGGATATCGTTATTGACAGGAAAACAAGGTAAGATGCCCGATATCATCATAGTTTATATGGGGACGAATGATCTGCTGAAAAGTATTCCCATTGGTGACAATGACGGAACGGCATTAGTGGATGAGGGTATGATTGATAATTTCAGTGATGCCTATACTATGATGCTGGATAAATTGGAAAGTCACTATCCGGCGGCGCAGATTTATTGCTGTACCCTTGCACAGGTGGGCGATTGGGGAACAAAACAACCGTTTATCATGTATACGAATAATCTTCAACTGACAGCGGATGATTATTCGAAGCAGATCCGGATGATTGCGGACAACAAAGGCATACCTGTGATCGATCTGTATCACTGCGGAATTGAGATTGATAATTTAAAAGAGATGACAACCGACGGTGTGCACTTTACGCCGGACGGCATGGAATACATAGAGCGGGCGGTATTGAGTGCCCTGGGATTTGAGCTAGACGAGTAAAGTCAGCCGGTCTGATTCACTCCGACATATTTTAGAAAGAGGCTTTTACGTAAAAGTGAACTTTTTAAGATATGCCGGAGTTTTTTATGTGCATAAACTTAAGTTTTTTTTAAGAATTCTTTGAAGAAAATCCATAGTTTCTTCCGTTATGATTGGTAGAAAGTGAAAAGAAGAACCGAAAAGATACAGAACTACAATACAAGACCGGAGGTTGGACATGCAAAGCACGAAAGGAACAAAATACATATCATTCGCAGTGCCCTGCTACAATTCACAGGATTATATGAAGCGCTGCATCGAATCACTTCTTGTCGGCGGGGAGGATGTCGAGATTATTGTCGTGGACGATGGGTCAACGGACATGACCGGAGAAATTGCCGATTACTATGAGAAGATTTATCCCGGCATCGTCAGAGCGGTACATAAGGAAAACGGCGGACACGGTTCGGGAGTCAACAAAGGACTGGAGCTGGCAAACGGTATATTTTACAAGGTTGTGGACTCTGATGACTGGCTGGACAGAGAGGCATATCTCAAATTGTTAGACAAGGTCAAAAGATTCTGCACCATGAAAGAAGCGGGACTGATCAGAGAAGTTCCCGATCTGTTTGTCTGTAATTATATCTACGATCATCTGGATGAAGGAACACAGCATACCATACATTACAGAAATGTGTTCCCCACGGAGGAGACGTGCGATTGGAACGATATCGGGAAGTTCCATACATCGCAGTATCTGATCATGCACGCGCTGATATTCAGGACGGCACTGCTCCGGCAGTCCGGGGTCGTTCTGCCGGAACACACTTTCTATGTGGACAATATTTTTGCCTACAAGCCGCTGCCCTATGTGCGCCGTATATATTACATGGATATTGATCTGTATCACTACTATATCGGACGGGAAGATCAGTCTGTCAATGAAAAAGTTCTGATGAGCCGTATCGATCAGCAGATCAAAGTGACGGAAATTGTATTTAAGTGTGTGGACCTGAACGAAGTGAGGGAGGAATATCCGAAGCTTGCGGAGTACATGTGCCGCAACATCTCTATTATGATGGCAATCTCATCCATCCATCTGCTTCTCATCAACTCACAGGAGGCATACGGCAAGAGAAAGAGATTGTGGAACAATGTCAAAGAGGAAAATATCAGACTGTATTTCCGCCTGAAATATACGACGGTAAGCGGGCTGACTTATCTGCCGGGAAGATTGGGCGGTCTGCTCACACGGGGCGGATACCGCGCAGCGCGGAGAATTTATCAGTTTCAGTGATGAATGTCGGGCAGAACACAACAAGACGGATTACTTAAAAAGGTAAACAGTACGGAGAAAGAGAAGATGGAGCACATTTATCTTGCGATGGTGGACACACCGGGATTTTTTGCATATATCATCCGCCGTTTTCTGAGACAGAAATACATACACGTAGTGATCTCCATGGATGCAGAGCTTGAGGAGGCATACAGTTTCGGCAGGAGAAATCCGCGAATTCCGATTTTTGCCGGGTTCGAGCGGGAGGATAAATATCGGATACTGGAGGCTTTTCCCGACGCTGACTATCTGGTCTGCGAGTTGGAGTGCAGTGCGGAGCAGAAAGAGAGAATCGGGGAACAGCTTCGGAAAGATTACAGGCTAAGACTGAGACATCACTATGCGGTATTGGGACTTATGTTCATTGTGTGCGGCATTCCTTTTTATCAGAAGAATCATTATACCTGCTCTTCGTATATAGCGAGGCTGCTCCATGAAAATCACATCGATATATCGTCGAAGCACTTTTCTCTTGTGACACCCAGGGATTTCTATCTCTATCCGAACAAAAAGACTGTCTTTGAAGGGAGGCTGGCGGAGTTTGTTACCATTTAGCAGAAAAAGAATCTTGGAAGGTGCTTTTTTTCTGCTCGTGATGGGATTGTCATTCTATACGGTCTTTCACGGGCAGGATATGGAGCAGATCGGCAACGCGCTTCGCAGACTTTCTCTGCCGGCAATAGGTATGGCTCTTTTGACTGCGCTGTTTTTCGTCGGCGCAGAGGGTGTTATGATCTGTTATCTGCTTCGCTCCCTGAACGGCAAAAGCAGTATATGCAGGTGCATTTCCTATTCTTTCATCGGCTTCTTCTATTCCGGCATCACGCCCTCGGCCACGGGCGGACAGCCCATGCAGCTCTATTACATGTGTAAGGACAAGAACGGCTTGTCGGAGTCGTCGGTTGTCCTGATGACGGTGGCGCTGATCTATAAATTTGTTCTGGTATTGATCGGTATCGCTATGCTGATCTTCTGGCATCGACCGCTCAGGATTTATCTGCGGGAGTTCTTTCCACTATATCTTCTGGGATTGGTGTTAAATTCGACTTTGGTGCTGATTCTGTTGGCAGTCATGCTCGCTCCGGGTGGAATCCAAAGAGTGATGCTTAAGGCAGAGAAGATGCTCGTAAAGATAAAGATTTTCAAGGCATCGGAAGAAAGGATTGAGAAGATAGAACGATTTGTCGGCGGATATCGGGATGCGGTAGACTTTCTGCTTACCCATAAGGGAAAAGTGTTGTGTGTCGGCCTCTTCACATTGCTGCAAAGATGCAGTGTCTTTCTCTTGGCGTGGATTGTCTATCGGGGTTTCGCGTTGGAAGGAAGCGATGCGTTGACGGTGATGCTTTTGCAGGCATCCATATACATCGCCGTAGACATGCTGCCGGTGCCGGGCGCACAGGGAATCACAGAGCTCATGTACCGAAATGTGTTCACGGGAATATTTACCGGCACATACCTGATGCCGTCACTGTACGTGACGCGCACAATCAGCTTCTATTTTCCGCTGATTGCAGGTATGATGGTGGTTGGAGGCAATTTATTGTCCGCGGCACGACGTCAGGATTTTGCCTCGTGATATTCCTTCTCGGTGTTGACATCCCAGATGGGGTCTTTGCTGCCGCCGTTTAAGATGTGTTTCACCGTCTCGAAGGAGGTCATCATGGAATGATCGATGTTATTGTACCGGTGCTGACCGTTTCTGCCCACGCAGTAGAGGTTGTCGATGGACTTTAGGTAGTCGATCAGGATGTCGATGTCATTGTAAGTGTCAAAATATGCCGGATAAGCTTTCTTGACGGATTCCGAATGAGTATCAATCACATCTTCCCTGCTGTCGATCAAGCCCATCCGAATCATCTCCGCAATGCCGAAAGCGGAGAAGTCCTCCTCCGGCATGTTCCAGATTTCGTCTCCCTCATTGCAGAAATATTCCAGTCCGATCCAGACAGTGTGCTCCAGGTCGTCTACCATGTAGGGGGACCAGTTGTTGTAAATCTGAAAACGACCGAGTTTTACCGTGCGGTCATGAACATAGATCCAGTTGTCAGGCACGATGTTGCCGATTGTTTTTATTTTGGTCTTATTCTGCAGGTTCAGTTTACGAATCAATACACCGAGTGTTCTGTAGTCACGGTAGGGCAGACCGGCGGCGATGGATGCCTCCTTCGCGGGAACGTCGTTCATGCCTCCCACCAAATCTTTGATGGGCATGGAGGAGATGAAAATATCGCCCTCCGCTTTCCGGGACTGTCCGTTCTGTTCATAAGTCAGTGAAACAATACGGTTGTCCGCATTTTTCTCGAAAGAAACAACTTTTGAATTTTTCAGAATTTGGCCGCCCATCTTCTCGATTTCGGAAGCGGTCACATCCCACAGCTGGCCGGGACCGAGTTTCGGATAACTGAATGATTCAATCAAAGAAGTTTCCACATGGCGATTCTTCTTGCCGGGCAGCAGTTTGCCAAACATGTCCTTGATAATGGCGAAAACGGAAAGCCCTTTGGCGCGCTGTGCTCCCCAACTGGGATCGATCTCACTCGGGTGGCGTCCCCACAGGTTCTCCGTATAGTGCTCGAAGAACATAGAGTAAAGTTTTTTACCGAAACGGTTGATATAGAAATCCTCAAGGGATTTTACCTCGCGTTTGTGTATGACGGCCTTCATATAGCTGAATGCCGCGACGATATCCGTAAGCAGTCCCATGTTGGCAAAGGTTTCCCATTTTAAACTGATGGGATAGTCGAAAAATTTCTGGTCATAGTAAATACGGGAAACACGGTTTCTTGTAAGCATGACCCGATCCTCTTTCTCCGGGTCGGGACCGCCGTTTTCCAGTGCAACGTTTCTTGACAGTTTGATATCATCGTATGCCGGGCTGCCCTGAAGGGGGAGCATATTGTTCCACCACTCGTTTACCGCCGGTACTTTGGAGAAAAAACGATGTCCGCCCATGTCCATGCGGTTGCCCTTATAATTGACGGTTTTGGATATGCCGCCCATGGCATCGCTCTCTTCCAGAACAACGACTTCATAGTCTTTGCTCTGCTTCAATAATTCGTATGCGGCGGTGAGACCGGCAGGACCTGCGCCGATGATATATACTTTCTTCATGGATTACCTCGCATTTGATTTGATGTGTTGCCGTGTCGTATATTCAAGCTAACAGATAGTAGTTTACCATATTTGCGGGAAAATGTACAGTGTGGTATAATATGCGTACATGCGAGTAAGAAAAAGAGGTCCTTATGTTACACATTCTTGGTTTACTTTTCTGGCTTGTGGTCATACCGCTTTGCATCGGTCTGATACCGGCTAATTTTATATCGGCGGATAAGAGAAATCCCGGCTTCGTAATGCTGGCCGGCTATTTTGTTATGTGGGCGGTATTTGAAGTGACGACGATTCCGATGGTGCTGTTTGTCAAGTATGATAATTTCAAGGTGGCATCGGTCTGTTTTACTGTGATTAGTATTCTGTGTGCGATCACCGGTCTGGGTCTTATGTTCCGGAACCGGAAGCGGCAGGGACCGAGTCTGTTCTTGGGTTCTTTGGATACGGAGGGGCAACGATATGACACAAGTGTCAGATCTGTGGCGCGTGTTGTCGGACATGTTCGGACAATGTCCCCGGCTGAGCGGATAGAATGGCTTCTGTTTTTTGCGCTGCTGGGTTTTCAATTATACAAAGCGGCAGCTTATGCATCCTTTGACGGTGACGATGCCTACTATGTGGTCGAATCGCTGATCGCACAGCAGGCGGATGTGATGTACCGCATCCTGCCCTATACGGGCAGACCTACGGATTTGGATGTCAGACATGTGCTGGCGGTCTTTCCGATGTGGATCGCATATGTGGCGTCAAAGAGCGGTATTCATGCGACAATTGTGTCACATTTGGTGATACCTCTTGTGATCATTCCGCTGGGGTATCTTATCCATTATGAGATTGGGAAAGCACTTTTCTGCGAGGGTGTTCTTCGACGAAGTGCGGGAGATGCGGATGACATTTTGCATAAGGAGAATCTGCCGATTTTTATGATTCTTATGGGACTGTTTCAGATTTTCGGCAATGTCTCCATCTATACCAATGAGACCTTTTTTCTGACCAGAACATGGCAGGGAAAGGCTGTGGCGGGAAGTTTGGTGATTCCCGCGTTGTTTTGGATGTTCCTGTGGATCTATGACAATGCAGCAGGGAATCATCCTGAGGGTTCGGGACATAAGCGTCATGCGGATGCAGGGCTTTGGATTCTGTTTGTGTGCGTCAATATGACGGCGGGTATATGCAGTTCCATAGCGGTGTTTCTTGTGTGCGTGCTGATGGCGTTGACGGCATTGTGTTTGGCTGTTGTGCGGCGGGATTATAAGGTGATCATCAAGATGGGTGCGGTCTGTATCCCGAATGTGATCTATATGGCGATTTATGTGATGATATCGAGCGGTTATCTGTTGAAATAGGAGCAGTCTATGTGGGGCATATTTTTAGAGAGTGTCGTAATCTTTAAAAATTATATGGGATTTTATGAGAACGGATATCTTGCGGGCATCTATCTCTTTGCGCTTTTGTATCTGTGGCTGACGGAGAAGAATAAGCAGAGGCGGGCAGTTTTCGTCTACGCTCCCACGCTTCTTCTGGTTATGTTTTTCTGTCCGCTGTTCCGCAAGGCATTTGTCAGAATCCTGGATGATTCGGAGACTTACTACAGACTGTTGTGGCTGCTGCAGATGAGTTTGGTCAGTGCATACGGTATTATCAGACTGTGCGGCAGACATCGAAGGATCGGGCTGGCAGTCATGTGTGTGGCAATCGCGGCCTGCGGTAATTATGTCTATGACAGCGAATATATTACGAGGGCTGAAAATGCTTATCACCTCCCGCAGGAGGCAATCGACATTGTGGATTTGATCGAGCCGGAGGAAGGACGCATCACCGTGCTCGTGCCGGCGGATTTGATCTACTATGTGCGGCAGTACAGTACGAATATTGAATTGCCGTACGGCAGGGAGATGTTGGTTTCCAGATGGGATTATTATCATGCCATGTACGAGGCGATGGAAAAAGCGGAAGTGATTGAGACGGAGTCCTTTACGGAATTGACCAGAACATATCCCTGTTCATATGTGGTTCTGAAAGAGGACAGAAAGACAGAAGAACCGCTGACCGAATATGGATTTATCCTGTATGACCGGGTGGGAGAGTACCTGATCTATAAGGATACAAAGACGGCGGACTGAGAATAACCGGGCAAGCCGGGCGGAGTGGAACAATGTTATTTAACTCTTATATTTTTGTATTTCTTTTTTTCCCCATATGTCTTCTCGGGTATTACGGGCTGATACACTTTCAGCGGACCGAGGCTGCCAAGATATTCCTGGTAGCAATGTCTTTCTGTTTTTACGGCTATTTTAATTTGTCATATCTGCTGATCATGCTGTGCAGTATCGGCGTCAATTATATCTTTCATTGTGTATTGTCACTGAGGAGCCGGAAGAGTGTTGTGTTTCTGGCGGTGACAGTCAATCTGGGCGTTCTCTTTTATTTCAAGTACTATGATTTTTTCGTCTCGACGATGAATACGGTATTTGGTACTTCCGCGGTGCTTCACAGCATTTTACTGCCCTTGGGAATCAGTTTCTTTACTTTCCAGCAGATATCTTTTATCGTGGATACTTATCGCGGGGAGGTGCGTAACTGCCCGCCGGTTGACTATGCGTTGTTTGTCGCTTTCTTTCCGCAGCTTATCGCGGGACCTATCGTCAATCACAGCGAAATGCTGCCGCAGTTTCGGCAGATGGGGAGACAGACTGTACTCTGGGAACGGATTGCGGAGGGACTGGGACTTTTTATTCTGGGTTTGGCCAAAAAGGTACTGATCGCAGACACTTTCGGTGCGGGTGCGGATTACGGTTACGCGAATACTGCGGTGCTCGGGCGCGCGGATGCGATTCTTGTCATCGTATTTTACTCTCTGCAGCTGTACTTTGATTTCAGTGGCTACTGCGATATGGCGAGGGGAATCGGCAAGATGCTCGGTATAGAGATTCCGGTCAATTTCGACTCACCCTACAAGGCGGCCAACATTGTTGATTTCTGGAAGAGATGGCATATTACGCTGAATCGTTTTTTTACGAAATACGTCTATATACCGCTTGGCGGGAGCCGCAAGGGTCAGGGGAGAATGTATCTGAATCTGATGATTGTATTTCTTCTGAGCGGACTGTGGCACGGCGCAGGATGGAATTATCTTGTGTGGGGCGCCATGCACGGTATCTTGTATGTGTTGACAAGACTGTGGCAGAGAAGTTTAAGACCGCGTCGGACGAATGAGGAAACTTCGGCGGTGAAATCGGACAATGCTGTGGCAGCGCAGTTTTGGGGCAATATTATGACATGTGTGTCACACATGCTTTTGTTTATCTATGTCGCGGTGGCATGGGTCTATTTCCGCGCGGCGGATATCGCGCAGGCCAATCGGATGATATACACTGCAGTCAAGGGTCCGGTGCAGAAGATATCCGCGGATCTGGCGGCATGCTTCCGGGTAGACGAGCTCTGGTATATTATCAAGGTGCTCCGCCTCGACAACAGGACGTACAGCGGGTACATCCTCATGTGGGTCATTCTCGCAGCGGGACTTTATCTGTCGATGATTGGCAGGAATGCGGCGGAGCGGATGGAGCGTGCAAAGTACAGGACGAGCTCGGCAGCGGTCTTCGCTGTGCTGGCACTGTGGTGTGTGCTCACGTTCTCGAAAGTGAGTACGTTTTTGTATTTTAATTTTTGAATAGCTTAGCTCAGTGTAGATTCAATAATGATAGGGTGATCATCATGAACAAATTCAAAAAGTGGACCATAACCACAATCGCTTTCATCTTAATATTCTTTCTCCTCAACGCGGTCCTGGTGATCGCTGTGGATCCCTTTTTTCAGTACCATGCGCCGCTTGAGAGTTTTCCGTATCTGGTGGACAATCAGCTTTCCCAGAATCCGGGTATGGCTAAGAACATGGAGTACGACAGCGTGATCCTCGGCTCTTCCATGACGGTCAATTTTAACACCCATTGGTTTGAGGAATTGTTGGGACTGCATACGATCAAGTTAAACTACAGTGGCGCGTACCCGAAAGATCAGGCGAATATCATGGAGATTATCTTTGACAGCGGCAATCGGGTCGATACGGTCTTCTTAGGGGTGGATGTGATGACGTACACCGGGGGAGTTGATGAGACTAAGTATCCGATTCCGGAATACCTCTATGACAGCAGCTATGTGAACGATGTGCAGTATCTGTATAACAAGGATGTGGTGTTAAACTATATATTGAGACCTCTTGCAGATCCGGACAAGACCGACCTTGCCACGGTATACCAGAGCTGGTGGACGGATGAATATTATAACATCCAGTGGGTCATGCACAATTACGAGCCGCCCGAAGCGGTGGAGACTGTAACCCCGCCGGAGGCCTACATTGAGAGTGTTGACAGAAATCTGCAGGCAAATATCTGCCCTTTTGTTGAGCAGAATCCCGAGACTACATTCTATATTTTCTTTCCGCCATACAGCATTCTGTACTGGAATGATGTGATACGGGAAAATCATTTGGAGGCGACTTTGGCGGAGTATCAGTATATTGCCGACACGATGCTTTCCTACGACAATGTGCGGGTTTTCTTCTTTGCAAACCAGGAGTGGATCGTGACGGATTTAAACAATTATGCGGATTACACGCATTATCACAGGGATATCAACCGATATATGACGGAATGTTTTGCGGACGGCACCTGTGAAGTGTCGGGTACCGAGGAAATGAAAGGCGCGCTCTCTAAGATGCGCGCCGTGATTGAAACTTTTGATTTTGAGGAACTGTTTTCGGTCGAGTATTGATAAATCTGCAGAACTTACTGTTCCTGCGCCAGTTCCGGGAAGATGCACTGCACGAATCTGTCTGCCAGAAGTTCCCGTCCGGCATCGTTAAAGTGAATGTAGTCGGTCATATATTCCAGATAATTGTCCTCGTTGACGGAACCATAGAAATTGTCGATAAAGGAAACGCCGTAGTCCATGCATACATCCAGTTCTCTCTGTAAATAGTGGCTTAAAGTACCGTTGCCCAAATCTGTCCGGTCCCCGTTCTCATAGTTGCCCTCCTCGTTGATGGTATGGCAGAATGTGTGGGACATTACAACGATACGAATATGCGGGTATGCTTCCTGAATCGCCTCGATACCGGTCCGAAGTGCGCCGGTGTAGGTTATGATATCATTCGGCTCGTTCGGGTTATCACACGGATGTTTGTTGATATAGTCGCGGCCGTCGTACATGATACATATGACATCCACGCTGTTCATGTCCAGTGATGCCAGCATAGTAGTTGTGGTTAGGAATGACTCATCATAATAGTATGTGGCGGCCTGAGTTATCGCGTCGAAATCACCTGACGCAAGGCTCGTTGCCACATAGGTAAATGAAAAACCGTCAATCATGTACCAATCGTTGTAAGTTGGGTATTGCGCCGCTATCGTGGTGTCGGTAAAGGCTCCGTTGTAGACGTTGGCGTTTGTTTTGGCGGCGATCCAATCTGCCACCCCGCCCTTTCCCGAATCTCCGGTCATAGGGTCATTGCCGAGACACAGAATCGTGGTCACGCCGTCATCTTCATGTCCCTCCAGCTTGTCCGGT
The DNA here is from genome assembly GCA_022510625.1 of Lachnospiraceae bacterium. Classification (GTDB taxonomy): domain Bacteria; phylum Bacillota; class Clostridia; order Lachnospirales; family Lachnospiraceae; genus UBA3282. Next base: position 40,045 of record JAFLTD010000001.1, on the reverse strand, counting down.
GCCAACGGGATAATATTATCTAACGGCTCGATATCAAAATCGGTGGTCTGGTAGTTTGGATCGTAATCCGACGGGACGCCCTTGTTCCATATATACAGTGTGTAAGCAGAAAATCCTATAATCAGCACGATGGCACACCGGAGAAGAATGTGAATATTTATGTGAAAACCCCTGTTCTGCTCCGCAGTCTCGCTGTCTGTTGAATCATTGTCTATTATTTCATTCTGTTCGTTTTCGTTCATAGCTTCCTCCGTTTCCGGGCGGTCTTGCCGGTTCTTATCTTTCGCTGCCATCATGAGGATGGCTACTGTTTATTTTACTATGAATATCTTGAAAAATCCATGATTTCAATCTTTTTTAATAAAATCTTTTCTTTTACATATAGTTATTTGTAATCAGTGTTTCTACCACGAAAAAGAGCGCTGCCAAAAATCCGAAGATTTTCGGGAACGCTCTTAAACGGGTGTGTCACATGGCGGTCAGACCATCGACACAGCGTCTTCCATCGGGGTCCTGTCTGCTATGGGATACGTAATAATAGTCGTTTGTGGAAACTGAGTCTGTAGTTCTTTATACCATTTACTGTACTTATACATACGGTATGTAGTACTTAAACTTTGCAGCTGTTCTTCGTCCGCACAGCAGCTGCTGAACTGTTCCCTGGCTTCCGTATCCATGGTGACATAGTCCATGTAAGTGATTTTCAGTTCCGTAATGTTCTCACGGCACTTCGGACAATTCTGCTTATGCCCGTTAAGCATATAGACCCGATGGCAACGCTTACAATAATGCATGTACATCATAGTAAAATCCCCTTTTCATGTTAAAATGAATGTTGAAATTGTAAGGTTGCACTTGTATTGTGTCAGTTATGGGGGACAAAGTCAAGCGTATTTTAACGTAAAATGGCAGTTTGAGCGGTGTTAAATATCGCGCAAAGATACAAATATTATGTAAATCTTCCTAAATTCGGAAGAATATTAAATAACCTTGATGTCATTGCAGTTTTGTGATATAATGTTACAAAATTGTTAAAAAAAGAAGGGTTTACATAAAATGAAGGATAAGGCGAACGATAAGAGACGGGCAGCCCGGGAAGAGATTAAGCTGGATGAATTTCTGTTAGAGGATGACGGAATGTTCGATGACGAGGATGATGACAGCGTCACAGATGATACATTGGAATTTCTCAGCCTTGATGATGAGGCAATAGAAGCTTATCAGAGCGAGCACAAGAAAACTCCGGCCGCCAAAAAGGCATCCGCGTACGAAGAAGACGATGACGAAGATGACGATTACGAGGATGAAGAGTACGATTATGAGGATGATGGCGATGAGGAGTATGAGTATGACGATGACGATTACGATGAGGATGAGTATGATGAGTATGACGATGAGGGTGGCTTAATCGTTCGCTTCAGACGTTTCCTGACGGAGATGAGTACGTTGGATATGGTTGTAGCGGTCTTAGGAGTTGTAGTCATTGTGGGCGCTCTTACTACCGGTGTCCTCTATGCCAATGCCAAGACCATAGAGAAACAGGTAGAGGCATTTGCGTCGGTCGGTGAGGAAATAGAAGGTATTTCCATAATCGGGGAAAGCGGACTTGTGGCCGTGTCCGAATCGGCCAAGATTACCGACATGGTTGAGGTGGAAGAAGAGAAGGAAGAAGAGGTCGTGGAAGAGGAGGAAATCAAGCAGACTATAGAGGTGACATTGAATCTTACCTCCATCCAGTCCGATTTGAAAATAAAATTTGTCAACAAAGCTACGGGCAAACTGATCGGTGGTGTCCCTTTTGAGGTGGAAGTTTCAAATGGCAAGAAGACGTTCGGTCTCAAAGATGAGGACAAGGACGGTATCATATATCAGACGGGCATTGACAATGGGACTTACCAAGTGTCGATCAAACCTTTTACAGGAAATGATTACGCGCAGTATAAGCTTCCTGCATCTTCAAGCAGTGTTAAGGTTACGGATACCATTGCTTATAAGAAAGTAGACGTGGCGGACGAGGTCAAAACCGAGTCGGAGATCAATGCGGCGAAAGAAGATACCGCCGCGCAGAACACGGCGATTGAATCTGCGCTGACGGATACGGTTGAGTGGGTGGAGTCCACCAAGACACCGATCGGAGATGGAGCGGAAGTCTACGAGGAAGTTCCCAAGAGCAATATACCTGACCCCTGGACGCTCGGCAGCACTTACAGAAAACTGGTGGAGGAAGAGGCGGAAGATTATGAAAATATATCGGTTTCCTTAAGCAGTGAAAGCTTAACGCTTAACAAAGGTGAAAGTGCAAAGCTGAATGTCACCGTCAGCGGCAGCAGTGACCGTTATATAGTGGAATGGAGCAGCGCGGATCCGGCAATAGCCACGGTGAGTGAAGGTACGGTCAAGGCGGTAGGAGTGGGCAGCACGACCGTTACCGCCAATGTGTCCGTGGGCAGTATGATTCAGGAGTTGTCCTGTGAAGTGACAGTCGTTGAAGAGCAGTCGGATAATAAGGACAACGGAAACGAGGGCGGTGAGAATAACAATAACAACAATTCGGATACCGTCTATACAAAGGTCAACATAAGCGGCGCAACAGAGGTTTTTGTCGGCAAGACCATAACGCTTACGGCTCAGACGGAACCGCAGGGCGGTTCGATTAAATGGAGCAGCGATAATGAGAAGGTAGCCAAGGTGGACAACCAGGGCGTAGTCACGGGCGTTGCCGAGGGGAAGGCAACAATTAAAGCCCTCTGCAGCGAAGCGGAAGATGTCTCGGCTACATGTACGGTTACTGTCAAAAAGGAAACAACTGTAGACGGAGGCGCTAAGCTGAAGGATAAAGACGGCAACCAGATGTACTATAAGGATGGCGCGGGAGAATACAAGGAAGCGACCTATAACGACTACAACAAGTACGATCAGTTTTATAAGAAATCTGCCAAAGTGAGCGAGTACAGGTATACCGGCTGGCAGACCATAGACGGAGCTGTATATTTCTTCGATAAAAACGGCAATTATGTGACGGGTGAACAGGTCATTCAGGGAGCCAAATACACTTTCGGAAGTGACGGTAAGCTGTCATCCGGCTCCGGAACGATGGGGATTGATGTCTCAAAACATAATGGAAACATCGACTGGAATGCGGTGAAAAATTCCGGAGTTTCCTTTGTTATTATCCGCTGCGGTTATCGTGGTTCCGCAACGGGAGTGCTGGTTGAGGACCCGAAGTTCAGAAGCAATATCAAGGGTGCGAAAGCCGCGGGATTAAAAGTCGGTGTCTACTTCTTCAGTCAGGCGGTCAATGAAGTCGAAGCTATCGAGGAGGCATCTATGGCGGTGAGTTTAGTCAGCGGATATGGCTTGGATATGCCGATTTTCTTGGATGTAGAATCGGCGGGCGGCCGTGCGGATGGGATCAGCAAAGATGCGCGAACTGCAGTGTGCAGGGCATTTTGCCAGACTGTACAGAACTCCGGTTATTCGGCGGGCATTTATGCCAATAAGACATGGTTTAATGAGAAAATCAATACAAGCAGCCTGACAAGTTATAAGATATGGCTTGCACAGTATGCCAGCGCTCCGACTTACACGGCAACCCGATATGATATGTGGCAGTACTCATCCAAAGGTAGGATCAGCGGCATCAGCGGGGATGTAGATCTGGATATCAGATACTATTAAGGCGAATACTTAAAAAAGGAGATAACTATGAGAACTTACCTTGTGACGGGTGGTGCCGGATTCATCGGTTCCAACTATATTCATTATATGTTCCGTAAATATGACAAGGATATCCGTATTATCAACGTGGACGCGCTGACCTATGCGGGCAATCTGGAGAATCTGAAGGATATCGAGGACAGGGAGAATTATACCTTCGTCAAAGCGGATATCTGTGACAAAGAGACGATTTCCGGTATCTTTGCGCAGAATGATATAGACAGAGTCGTGCATTTTGCGGCGGAGAGTCATGTGGACAGGAGTATCCGCAATCCGGAGGTGTTCGTACAGACCAATGTGCTCGGAACGGCAGTGATGTTAAACTGCGCCAAGGCGGCATGGGAACTTCCGGATGGCAGTTTTAAGGCGGATAAGAAATTCCTGCACGTTTCCACGGATGAAGTGTACGGTTCCTTAGAGGAGGACGGAGGCTACTTCTATGAGACGACGCCCTATGCGCCTCACAGTCCGTACTCCGCGAGCAAGGCGTCTTCCGATATGCTGGTTCGGGCTTATATGGATACCTATAAGTTTCCTGCGAACATTACCAACTGTTCCAATAACTACGGACCTTATCAGTTCCCGGAGAAGTTGATTCCGCTCATTATCAACAATGCGCTTCAGGGCAAGAAGCTGCCCGTCTATGGGGACGGTAAGAATGTTCGTGACTGGCTGTATGTGGAGGACCATGCCAAGGCCATTGATATGGTACAGGAAAAAGGAAGGCTGTTTGAGACCTATAACGTGGGTGGTCATAACGAAAAGCAGAACATTGAAATTATCAAAATCATTATTGAGACTTTGCAGGAGATGCTGCCTGAGAGTGATCCGCGTAAAGCCGTTGTCAGTGAGGAGCTGATTACCTATGTGGAGGACCGCAAGGGCCATGACAGGCGGTACGCAATCGCGCCGGACAAGATCAAAGCAGAGATTGGCTGGGAACCCGAGACGATGTTTAAAGAGGGAATCCGCCGCACAATCCAGTGGTTTTTTGAGCATGAGGACTGGATGAGAAACGTGACAAGCGGCGATTACCAGAAATATTATGAGGAAATGTACAAGCAGTAACAGACGGGGAGAAGACAGATGAAGGGAATCATACTGGCGGGCGGCTCGGGAACGAGGCTGTATCCGCTGACTAAGGCAATCTCTAAGCAGATTATGCCGGTATATGACAAACCGATGATTTATTATCCGCTATCGATTTTGATGCTGGCGGGGATCAGAGATATACTCATTATCTCGACGCCGAGGGATCTGCCGGTGTTTCGGGAACTGTTCGGGACCGGTGAACAGCTCGGACTGCGCATGGAATATGCCGTGCAGGAATATCCGAGAGGTCTGGCGGACGCCTTTATTATCGGTGCGGACTTCATAGGCGATGACGGAGTTGCGCTTGTGCTGGGTGACAACATTTTCTACGGGCAGAGTTTCTCCAAGGTGCTCAGGGAAGTGGCTTCCAGAGCAAGCGGTGCAACGATCTTCGGATATTATGTGAGAGACCCGCGGGAGTACGGCGTTGTAGAGTTTGACGAGAGCGGTAAGGCGCTCTCCATCGAGGAGAAACCGGAGAATCCGAAGAGTAATTACGCAGTTCCGGGTTTGTATTTTTATGATAATAAAGTGGTAGATATTGCAGCCAACGTGAAGCCTTCGGCAAGAGGCGAGATAGAGATTACGAGCATCAACAATGAATATCTGCGCAGGGGAGAGCTGCGCGTGGAAACTTTGGGTCGGGGATTCGCGTGGCTGGATACGGGAAACCATGATTCTTTGCTTGATGCGGCTGATTTTGTGGCGGCTTTTCAGAAAAGACAGGGTTTGTACATCTCCTGTATTGAGGAGATTGCCTACAAGAGAGGTTTTATCACGAAAGAACAACTCTTAAAGCTGGCCGAGCCGTTGATGAAGACGGAATACGGGAAATATATGGTTGAGGTTGCTAATGGACTCTAAGAAAATGCGAAGGATGCTGTTCGCCATGGTGGTCATGTTTGTGGTGCTGGTCGCGGTGATCGGGATTACCAACCTGGATACCGTAATGCGCAAACTCGGATTTACAACCGACGAACAGATTGAAGAGACAGCTGTCATAGAAGAGGATACGATCGGTGGACAGAGAGGAAATGATTTGTCTGCTTTTCTGTATGATGAAACTTTTTTTGACCCGGAAGTCAAGTTCAAGAGTATTGAGAGTTACTCCGGAAGACGGGTCTTTCTTGTTATGAGCTCTGTTGCGAAGGATCTGCGTATTATGATTGTAGACAGTATCGGTAGATTGGTGACGGGGGCTCCTTTTACGATCAGGATACAGGGAGTCGGAGAGTATACGGACTCTGATGAGGACGGCATCATCTATATTGACGGGCTTCGCGCCGGGGAATACAGTGTGCTTCTGGAGGAGACGGAGGGCTATATTGTTCCCAATACGATCACCACGATTCAGGTCAGACAGGAAATAGAGTACCGTGTGCTGGACGATATTGAATATCTGATTCTGACGGAGGACGATATTGATCCGGAGAAAGAGGACAAGGCCGTAAACGGCGCTGCCCAGGTGGCTGACGGAAGCGAGAACACGGAACTGGGATTTGAAGGCGGCAATGGGCTGCTCGGCATAGACGTCTCGAAGTGGAACAAGGATATTGACTGGGAGAAAGTGAAAGAAGCCGGTATAGAGTTTGCCATTATTCGGTGCGGATACCGGGGTGCATCCGGCGGTGCGCTGGTGCTCGACCCTATGTATGAGAAGAATATTGAAGGTGCCATAGAAGCGGGAATTCCGGTGGGCGTGTATTTCTTTACCCAGGCGATCGATGAAGTGGAGGCGATCGAGGAGGCCAGCATGGTCATCCGGTTGATCGAGGATTACGATGTGGATTATCCGGTATTTCTGGACAGTGAGAGTGCCGGAGGAGACGGACGTGCCGATAAGCTGGATGCCGAGGAGCGGCTCAGGTATCACAAGGCCTTTCTTGAGACGATTGCTTCAGCGGGCTATGAGACGGGTGTTTATGCCTCGAAAAACTGGTTCAATGACCGACTGGATGTGACACAACTGTCACAATATAAAATATGGCTGGCAGAGTATGCGGATGCGCCCACTTACGACAAATATTACGATATGTGGCAGTATACATCCAAGGGCACCGTGGACGGGATCGAGACAAGAGTTGACCTGAATCTGAGTTTTATGAATATCGATACCTCAATCAATCATGCAAAAGGTGCGGCAGGTTATTCCGGGATTATTGACGGTGACAGCGGCAATGTGCCGACCGGCTCCGGCGAAGAATAGTGGAAAGGATTGTGGAAGTTATGGGAAAGATAACAGTGGAAACGTGTGAGATAGAGGGACTGAAAGTGATTACCCCGACTGTGTTTGAGGATGCTCGGGGCTATTTCATGGAGAGCTATAATTACAATGACTTTAAGGAAGCGGGAATCGATCATGTATTTGTGCAGGATAATCAGTCCGCCTCCGCTAAGGGTGTTCTGCGCGGACTTCATTTCCAGATTAACTATCCGCAGGATAAACTGGTGCGCGTTCTTCGCGGGGAGGTATATGATGTTGCGGTGGATCTGCGGCAAGGCTCTGCGACCTACGGTCAGTGGTACGGTGTACTGCTCTCGGAGGAGAATAGGAAGCAGTTTTTTGTTCCGAAAAATTTTGCTCACGGTTTCTATGTAGTGTCCGACTATGCGGAATTTGCATATAAATGCACGGATTTCTATCATCCTAATGACGAGGGCGGTATTATCTGGAATGATTCGGATCTCGGTATAGAGTGGCCGATTCCGGAAGGTATGCAGCCGATTCTGTCCGATAAGGATGTGCACAATGGAAGCTTTGCCGCATTTACGCAGACCTATCGCAAATAATGGGAATGATTAAGGAAATATGAGTGTGAAGATGACGGAACATACAAACCATTCCGGAAAAGGAATAAAATATTTTGGAAGGCCCGCAGGAATTGCTATTTTCTGGGGGCTTGGTTTGGTTTTGGCGCTGGTGCTCGTCAACCATCATAATCCTCTGGCGGATCAGGTGACGGAGCAGATGAAGAAAGTCAGCGGCTGTGTGCTGATCACTTTTACCTGTATCATCTTCGCCATATATTATGACAGGATTATGACCATTCCGACGGAACTCTTCCAGAGCAGAAAGCTGATCTGGAAGCTGGCAAAAAACGATTTCAAGAAGCGGTACGCCGGATCTTATCTGGGTATTGTCTGGGCGATGGCGCAGCCCGTGGTGACCGTGCTGATGTACTGGATCGTCTTTGACAGAGTATTCGGCACGGATCGCGCGATCGGAGTGGAAGTGCCCTATGTACTCTATTTGACAGCCGGGCTTGTACCGTGGTTCTATTTCTCCGAGGCGGTCACACAGGGGACTATGGCGCTTATAGAGTACAATTATCTGGTTAAAAAAGTGGTGTTCAACATCAGTATTCTGCCGATCATCAAGGTGATTGCGGCAACTTTTATCCATATTTTCTTTGTTGTGGTACTGTTGGTGGTGTCTATCGGGTACGGGTATTATCCGAGTATCTATACGATACAGATTGTCTACTACAGTTTTTGTATGTTTTTTCTCGTACTGGGCATGAGCTATATGACATGTGCGCTGGTGGTGTTTTTCAGAGACCTTCAGCAGATTATCAATATAGTGCTGCAGATCGGCATGTGGGCGACCCCTATTCTCTGGGATATAACGAGGCTTAACACCGACAATATGAAGACATTGTTTAAGCTGAACCCGCTTGTATATATCGTAAACGGCTACAGAAGCGCAATCTATGAGGAGGTGTGGTTCTGGGAACACTTCTATTCCTCCACATACTTCTGGATCTTTACGATCAGCCTGTTCTGCATCGGAACGCTCGTTTTCAGAAGACTGAGAGTACACTTTGCGGATGTGCTATGAGCGAAGCGGAATTGAGCGGCGGCATTGCGAGTAAGCAGAAAGCTTGCGGCATTGCGAAAATAGAGGAAAACTTATGGACAATATTGCGATTCAAGTCACGGATGTAGAAAAAATATATAAGCTTTATGATAAGCCCTCCGACCGGATCAAGGAGGCTTTGGGCTTCGGGCGCGGTAAACACCACACGGAGCACCATGCGCTCAAGGGGATCAATCTGACGATCCGTCAGGGGGAATGTGTTGGCATAATCGGCACCAACGGCTCGGGTAAGTCTACGATTCTTAAAATAATTACAGGTGTTATCAACCCGACTCACGGTGATGTGCATGTCAACGGACGTATTTCTGCTCTGTTGGAGTTGGGCGCGGGTTTTAATATGGAGTACAACGGTATCGAGAATATTTATCTCAACGGAACGATGATCGGTTTCAGCGAGAAAGAGATAGACGAGAAACTGGAGTCGATTCTGGAGTTTGCGGATATCGGAGAGTATGTGTATCAGCCTGTCAAGACATATTCCAGCGGTATGTTTGTGCGCCTTGCGTTTGCGGTGGCAATCAATATCGACCCGGAAATCCTCATTGTGGATGAGGCGCTTTCCGTGGGAGATGTATTCTTCCAGGCAAAATGTTATCATAAATTTGAAGAGTTTAAGGAGATGGGCAAGACAATCGTGTTTGTCAGCCATGATCTCGGCAGTATCAGCAAATATTGCGACAGGGTGGTTCTGCTCAATCAAGGTGTTAAATTGGGCGAAGGTGAGCCTAAGAAAATGATAGACGTCTATAAGCAGGTGTTGGTAGGACAGTATACCGTTCCGGAGCCCGAAGAAGGCAGGCTTCTTGATGATGAGCAGCTGCGCCGTGCGGCAGCAGGTAAAGGGGATAATAAGGAGCGGACGGATACCGGACCGGCAAATGGCGAAAGTGTGGATGCCGCTGTCATGGAGAATCCCGAGCTTTTGGAATACGGGTCTAAGAAAGCCGTAATTACGGAATACTATATTACGGATGATAAAGGAACAAAAACATCGGCTATTCTGAAAGGGAATACGTTTTCAATTCACATGAAAGTGAGGATGGAGCAAGATCTGCAGGCACCCATTTTTGCATTTACCATCAAAAATGTGCGTGGGACAGAGATTACGGGCACAAATACGATGTTCGAGAAAGCTTTCCTGGAATCTGTATCGGCGGGTGAAGAGCGTGAAGTGACGTTTACACAGGAGATGAACCTGCAAGGCGGCGATTATCTGCTGTCGCTGGGTGTCACCGGTTACGAGAACGATGACTTTACCGTGTATCACAGGCTGTATGACGTACTCAGCGTGACAGTCATTTCCGATAAGGATACAGTGGGATTTTATGATATGAACTCAAGGGTAGAAGTGAAATAAGCGGAAAGGTAGAAGATCATGCCGGATAACAATATCGAGGAAATCGGTAAAATCAAACTGAATCTGGTGCATTATCCGGGAGAAGATTATTACTGTGACGGCGACGTTGAGGATGAACTTCTGGATATTACCCGCAACTATTCCGCCGTGGAGTATCAGCGGATTATTGAGGAACGGAAAAGCTGGCCCATTCTGTATCATTTGTCCGCTCAGCGGGAAAATATTGTAGAATGGCTCCCGATCACAAAGGATATGAAAGTGTTGGAAGTGGGATCCGGCTGCGGGGCAATTACAGGGGCGTTGGCGAGAAAAGCCGGCGAAGTGACCTGTATTGATCTGTCCAGAAAAAGAAGCAGAATCAACGCCTACAGGCATACAGAAGCAGATAATGTGACCATTCATGTGGGTAATTTTCAGGATGTGGAGCCCGATCTGCCCTGCGATTATGACTATATATGCCTGATCGGCGTGTTTGAGTATGCGCAGTCTTATATTCAATCGGAAACGCCATATGAGGATTTTCTGAATATTATTAAAAAGCATGTTAAATCCCGCGGACATATTGCGATTGCCATAGAAAATAAGTTTGGCCTGAAATACTGGGCAGGCTGTAAAGAAGATCATCTGGGAACTTATTTCAGCGGTCTCGAGAACTATCCCGACGGCGGCGCGGTGAGGACTTTTACCGCAGAAGGATTGCGTGATATAGCGCAAAGATGCGGCTACAAACAGGCACAGATGTATTATCCCTATCCGGACTATAAGTTCATGACCAGCCTGTATTCGGATGACAGACTGCCACAGATAGGAGAATTGTCCGCCAATCTTCGCAACTTTGACAGGGACAGGCTTCAGCTGTTTGACGAGAAGAAGGTGTTTGATACGATTATCCGGGAGAAGCAGTTCCCCCTGTTCTCCAATTCTTATATGATGCTGCTCGGTCCCGCACTGGAAGAAAAATACGTGAAATATTCCAACGACAGAATGCCTGAATTCTGTATTAAAACAGTGCTTCGGGAGGATTCAACGGGCAAAATTATTGAAAAACATCCGTTATCAAAAGAGGCGTGGCAGCATATCGAGAATACGGCGCGCGCTTATGAAAAGTTGTCTGAGCGCTATGACGGGAGCGGATTGTCTGTCAATCGATGTACTTTGGCGGCTGACGGTGCAGATAAAGAACCCTATTTGAAGTTAGAGTATGTCGAGGGAAGAACGTTGGAGGAGATATTGGACGACAGGCTTGCACATGACGACGTGGATGGTTTTCATCGACTGTTTGATGAGTACCTGAGGCGGATTTCCGTCGGTGAAGAAGATAAGATCGCCGATTACGACTTGATTTTTTCTAATATTATCGTGCCGGAAGAAACAAAAAATGTCGGAAATAATGAAAATAACGCGTGGAATGGTGAAAATGATAACATGCGATACTTCGATAACGCGTGGAATGTTATCGACTGCGAATGGAGTTTTGAGAAGGCTGTCGAGACGAAACAGATTGCTTTTCGCGCAGTCTATTGCTACCTGTTGGAAAACGAAAAAAGAGAAACGTTAAACTTAGATTTAATAATGGATAAGCTGAAATTAGATCAATCTGAGGCTGAACAGTACCGCAAAGAGGAGCTGACATTCCAGAAATATGTGACCGGCAAAAGAATGTCCATGGCAGAGATACGTGAGGCTATCGGTTATCCTGTCTATACCGTGGATGCTTTCTGTGAGGGACAGGCGTCGGCAGGCCGCAAAGACCGCGTGCAGATCTATGAGGACACCGGAAGAGGGTTTAATGAAGAACAGTCGTTTTTTTTAGATGAGACTTTGGGAGAACAAGTGCGCACAAGCCCAGAAGGTGTGACAGAGCTGGAAGTCATGATTCCCGGCGGCAGGAGCGCATTGCGGATAGACCCGTGCAATGATTTCTGCCTGATTTATATACGTGAAATTAAATGGAATGGAACACCTGTATCTTTGAAAGGTGGACAGATACAGCTTAACGGATTTAAGGTTGGAGAAAACACCTATGTTTTTCCCACCAGAGACCCCAATATTACGCTATCCTTGTCCGGTATTCCGGGTGAGGAGAACAATTTGCTGCAAATGGTGATGGAAGTGACTAAGCTGCCGGAGGAAACGGCCGGACATATACGGAAAAGGGGATTGTTTAACTGATGCGAGGACATGCAAATCGATACGGCTGGGCCGCTTATTATGCGGCGGCATACGAGAGAGAGCGTAAAAACAATATTGTGTTGGCAGGGAAGATCGCGGATGCGGAGAGACGTGAGTCGGATCTTAATGACAATTTGAATCGTATCTATGCCAATCCTTTCTGGAGAGCGACGGCACCTTTCAGGAAACTGTATCACAGTGTGAAAGGCGACACAAGGCGATATACGGATACGGACAGGAGTCCTGAGGCGGATCCCTGTCTTCTGCGTTACACGGATGAGATGTACCGTCGGAAACATCCTTATCTTGAATGGATTCAGAGCCAAAATAACACAAGATATGAAAAAAAGGACGGTCAGAACATAACGGCTGTTACAGGATGGCAGTCGATCAAGATTCCGGACACCGATATTATGATTTTAGTATATGACAACGGTGTCATAAATGAGGTGGCATTTGAATATGTTAAATCTTGCTTTAATGAAAATCCTTCCTGCAAAATTGTTTACGCGGATGAAGATTTCTACTGGGAGGATCTGTCCCATCGCATGCAGCCGTGGTTCAAACCGTGCTATTCGCCGGACACACTTCTCTCATTTAACTATTGGGGACATCTGATTGCGGTGAAAGCAGAACTCTTGTCCACCGTGCTGTCCGGTGTGGAAGTGATGAGCAGAGAAGAGCGGGTTAAGCAGTCGGTGCGATTTTATGACCTGTGTCTGTGCCTGGAGGAGGCGGTGCAGAGGCGGTGCGGTCTGGATGGGACGACGCTTCGGGAGAGCATATGCCATATTGACAGAGTTCTTTACCATCGCACTTATGAACCGTCCGATGAATTACTGCGGAAGCTGCAAGAATGTGAGGAGCCGGCAGAGCGGTTTCAGATGGTGGAACGGGAATTGGTCGGGGAATTAGAGAACGGTTGTTATCTAATAGGTGCCGGCAAGGAATATGTACCGGTGCGTGAAGCGGCGCTTGGCAGGCGCGGAATCAAAGGCAGCTTTGTGAGCGGACAGGAACCGAATTTATATCACATTGTTTATGATACATCCATATCCGGCAGGGAGCGGTGCGCCCGTGCACAGAGCGAGGATCGGCACATACCGCCGCACCACGCCGTCTCTGTTGTGATTCCCTCGAAAGATCATCCCGAAGTACTGGAGCGGTGTCTTGAGTCTTTCCGGCAGAGAACGGAGTATCAGTATTATGAATGGATTGTTGTAGATAATGGCAGCAATCAGGAGAACCGGTCTAAGATGGAGGCGCTGCAGAAGCAGTATGGTTTTATTTATATCTATGAAGAAATGCCTTTTAATTTTTCTAAAATGTGCAATATGGGTGCGGCGCGGGCAAGCGGTGATCTGATTCTGCTTATGAACGATGATATTGAGATTATTGAGCAAAGCTGGCTGGGACGTATGGCAGGCCAGGCACTGCAGCCGCATGTGGGTGCGGTGGGTGCTAAATTATGGTATGCCGGCACACAGAATATCCAGCATGCAGGTATTACCAATATGCAGATTGGGCCTTCGCACAAGCTGATTACCTTCCCCGATGACAGGGATTATTACTATGGTCATAATCGAGTGACGTATGATATGATAGGCGTGACGGCGGCGTGCCTTATGGTGAGCCGTGAAAAGTATCAGGAAGTGGGAGGTCTGGATGAGACGATGGCGGTCGCCTACAATGATGTAGACTTCTGCTTTAAATTGATTGAGGCGGGCTACTATAATGTGCTGCGCAATGATGCAGTGCTGTATCATCATGAGTCCCTGAGCCGGGGGCTGGATGAGCGTGATGCGGGAAAGTGGGAGAGACTGCTGAAAGAGAAAGAGAATCTGTATACAAAACATCCGCAGATGAAAGGACAGGATCCCTTCTACCACAATGCGTTGATCGACAACGCGTCCGATTACGGATGCAATTATAAATTTGCCCACGAAGAACATCTGCACACGGTATCGGTGGAGCCGTTTAAGGGAGAGTCAATCAAAAGGCTCAAAGCAAAATATCTGCAGCTTACCGTGGACAGGGCGGAAATACAGCATAAGATACATGCGGACGAGCCCGATATCCTATGGGTCATGGGTTGGAGTTATATACCCGGAGCAGATAACGCGCGTTATGATAAACACCTTCTGCTCCTGCGCGTAGATGGGGCGGGCGGCGAGGGTTATACTGCCGTACCCGAAGATTGGTATCGCAGGGATGTTGAGGCGATTTTACCCATGGAACGCAATATCGGACTGGCAGGATTCGAACTTCGGGTTTTCAGGAAAGATTTGCCGTCAGGGACATACCGTGTCGGCATGCTGTGTACGAGTGAGCAGGGTGACAGGCTGCTGGCATGGAGTGACGTGACATGCGAGGTCTAAGATACCGGCGTGAAAGGATACTGCTATTATGGAACAGAAAGAACTGAGCCAAATGACTGAGGAGGAGAAACTTCTCTACTATAAAGATGCATACGAGCGGGAGAAGCGCAAGGGTAATGTGCTTGCAGGCAAGCTGGCGGATGCCGGACAGCGCGCCGCGGATTTGGAGGGCAGACTGAACCGCATTAAGGGCAGTGTGTTCTGGCGTGCGTCCAAACCTCTACGTTCTCTGGTACACTGGGTGCGCAGGATGAAGGAGCGCTTGGGATATTATGGCAGTGTCAAGGGCGTTGTGCGCAAGCTGAATGCCAAGAAGATTGAGAGAAAGGCGCGCACACAGCATGGGACGGCGAGTTTTCCGAATGAGGAAGAAGCGGCAAGACAGGGCAAAGAGACCTTCAGCAGGACTGTTAAATTCAGTATTCTTGTACCCCTCTACAATACTCCGGAGAAATTCCTGCGTCAGGCGATCAATTCGGTTAGGGCGCAGACGTACGCAAATTGGGAACTGTGCCTGGCAGACGGCTCAGATGCCGAACATTCCGATGTGGGACGCATCTGTAAGGAGTACGCGCAGACGGATTCACGCATTCTTTATCGGAAACTCCTCAAAAATGAGGGGATAGCCGGTAATACCAACGCATGTCTTGGCATGGCGTCGGGAGACTATATCGCACTTTTCGATCATGATGATGTGCTGCACCCCAGTGTGCTGTATGAATATATGAAAGCCATCTGCGACGAGGGTGCGGATTACATTTACTGTGATGAGGCGACTTTTAAGGGCAATAAGTCCATCGACCATATGATCACCCTGCATTTTAAGCCGGATTTTGCGCCCGATAATCTTAGGGCGAACAATTATATCTGCCATTTCAGCGCATTCGACCGGAATCTGATAGAGGGAATGAACCTGTTTCGCCCGGAGTTTGACGGAAGTCAGGACCATGACATGATCCTGAGGCTGACGAGCAGAGCCAAACACGTGGTGCATGTGCCGAAGCTGCTCTATTACTGGAGGTCCCATGCGGGAAGTGTTGCAGCCGACATCAATGCCAAAAGCTACGCCGTCGATGCGGCAAAAGGCGCTGTGGCGGCACATCTTCGGAATCAGGGTTATGAGAATTTTGAGATCAGTTCCACTAAGGCGTTCGAGACGATTTTCCGGATCAAGTATGAAATACAGGGCAATCCGCTCATAAGTATCATCATTCCGAACAAAGACCATATTGACGATCTGCAGCGCTGCATTACTTCGATTCTGGAGAAAAGCAGCTACGAGCACTATGAGATTATCGTGGTGGAGAACAACAGCACGACAGACGAGATTTTCGACTATTATAAGAAAATACAGGAGAATCCGAATGTCCGGGTCATCACTTACGAGGGAGATTTCAATTATTCCAGGATCAACAATCTGGGTGTCTCCAACGCACGGGGCGAATATATCCTGCTGTTGAACAATGACACGCAGGTTATCACGCTGGACTGGATCGAAGAACTGCTTATGTACGCTCAGAGAAAAGATGTGGGCGCGGTGGGCGCAAAGCTTTACTATGAGGACAGGACGATACAGCATGCCGGTGTAGTGCTTGCTCTTGGACAGCACAGGACCGCGGGTCACAGCCATTATCGTGTCAGCAGCAATAACCTGGGATATATGGGGCGTCTGTGTTATGCGCAGAATGTGATGGCGGTGACGGGGGCGTGCCTGATGATGAGGAAATCTCTTTTTACCGAACTGAATGGGCTTGACGAAAACCTTGCCGTCTCCTTAAACGACGTAGATTTGTGCATCAGAGCATGGAAAGCGGGCTATGTTAACGTGTTTACTCCTTTTGCGGAGTTATACCACTTCGAATCCGTCTCCCGGGGGTTGGACGACCATGGAGAGAAGGCGGAGCGGTACGAGAGGGAATCGGAGGCTTTTCGGATGAAATGGAAAGGTCTCCTTACGAAAGGCGATCCTTACTACAATCCCAATTTCTCACTTGACCGTAGCGATTTCGCGTTGAAACTGGAATCTTAATATGATAAAATATCATTCACGAAGATAAATAACGGAGGTAACAGGATGGGCTACAAGGAACAATTTGACTTTTGGGTTGAAGATTCTTATTTTGACGATGCGACTAAGCAGGAACTTCTGGCAATCAGAAACGATGAGAAGGAGATTGAGGATCGTTTCTATAAAGATCTTGAGTTTGGTACCGGCGGTCTGCGCGGTGTGATAGGTGCGGGAACAAACCGCATGAATATTTACACGGTGCGCAAAGCGACACAGGGTCTTGCCAACTACATAAAGAAACAGGGCGGAGAGCGCAAAGGTGTGGCGATCGCTTACGACTCCAGAAGAAAGTCCCCGGAATTTGCCGATGAAGCGGCATTATGTCTGGCGGCGAACGGAATCAAGGCATATGTGTTTGATTCGCTCAGACCCACGCCCGAATTGTCTTTTGCGCTGCGCGAGCTTAAATGTATTTCGGGTATTGTTATCACTGCGAGCCATAATCCGCCGGAATACAACGGATATAAGTGCTACTGGGAGGACGGTGCGCAGGTGACGGCCCCCAGAGATAAAGAAATCATCACTGAGGTTAACAATGTAACGGATTATCATACCGTGAAGACTATGGATAAGGAAGAGGCCAAGAAAGCAGGGCTCTATGAAGTTATCGGTAAAGAGATTGATGACAAGTACATGGTTGAGCTGAAAAAGCAGATCATTCATCCGGATGTGATCAAGGATATGGCGGAGGACATGAAGATTGTCTACTCTCCGTTTAACGGAACGGGTAATGTGCCGGTCAGAAGAATTTTGTCGGAGCTGGGCTTCAAGAATGTGTATGTGGTACCCGAGCAGGAGATGCCCGATCCCGATTTCACTACCTTGGACTATCCTAATCCTGAGGATCCCAAGGCATTTACACTGGCGCTCAAACTGGCTAAAGAGAAGAATGCGGACATCGTGCTTGCCACAGATCCCGATGCGGACCGTCTGGGCATCTATGCGCTGGATACCAAATCTGGTGAGTATGTGCCTTTTACGGGTAATATGTCGGGTATGCTGATCGCAGAATATATTCTGAGAGAGAGAACGGCGACGGGCAAGATGCCGGAGAATCCTGCGCTTGTGACAACCATTGTCACCACAAACATGGCACGTGCCATAGCGGAGGATTATAAGGTAAGGTTCATTGAGGTCCTGACGGGATTTAAGTATATCGGTGAGCAGATCAAGCTCTTCGAGCAGAACGGTTCCGACAATTATGTGTTCGGATTGGAGGAGAGCTACGGATGTCTCGCCGGAACCCACGCCAGAGATAAGGATGCGGTTGTTGCGGTCATGTGCCTCTGCGAGATGGCTGCGTGGTGCAAGAAGAACGGAAAGACCGTATGGGATCAGATGATCACACTGTATGAGAAGTACGGCTACTTCAAGGAGAGCCAGTATTCAATCACCATGAAGGGTATCGACGGCGCGAAACAGATCGAGGAGATCATGAACAAGCTGAGAAACGATCCGCCCAAGAATTTCGGCGATTTGAAAGTCAAGGAGTTCAGGGACTACAATACGGGCAAGACATTGAATCTGGAAACCGGAGCGTCGGGAGAGACGGGACTTCCCAAGTCCAACGTGCTCTATTTCGACCTTACCAACGATTCGTGGTGCTGCGCCCGTCCTTCCGGCACGGAGCCGAAGATCAAATTCTACATGGGCGTTAAGGGCACCGGCATGGAGGACGCCGAGAGCCGGTTGAATAAATTGACAGAAGATTTGAAAGCATATCTCTAAGAGAGTGTAGCGGATATCGCCTTGCCCTGTGCAGGGCGATATCGTTTATACGGTAAAAATCAACGTATGACAGGATGTTATGCGGTTTCTGTGCGAGGTTCGCTATGGGCAACGGAATCTTTAGAATAAACAATCTAATAAAAACCATTCGTTATGTTAAGAAAAACGGAATCCGTCATGCCTACTATGCGGCCAGAGAGCGGATTGAGGAAGAGAGAAGAGACGACTATTATTACAGGGAACCGTCTGAGGAAACATTGGAGAGTCAACGCAGAGAATCGGCAGACTATCCGTATCTGTTCAGTATTGTCGTTCCCGCCTACGAGACTAAAGAACACTTCTTTCGCAAAATGATAGATTCCGTGTGCCGGCAGAGCTATGGCAACTGGGAGTTGATCATCGCGGATGCGGGCAGCAGTGATACGGTGGAAAGGATTGTCGGAGAAGTCAGGGAGGAGTTCGGCGATAAACGTATCATCTACGAACGCCTCGCGGAAAATAAAGGGATATCCGGCAATACGAATGCCGGAATCGCACTGGCGTCCGGAGATTACATCGCGCTGCTGGATCATGATGACTTTCTGGCGCCCGATGCGCTTTACCATATGGCGGCGGAACTTCACAAGGCCGGACAGCAGGGGATAAATCCGGCACTTCTCTACACGGATGAAGACAAATATGACGATAACAGGTGTTTTTATATGGCACCCCACAGGAAGAAGAAGTTTAATTTCGATTTAATTTTATCCAATAATTATGTCTGTCACTTTATGGCAATAGAGGCAAATTTGTTGAAAAAACTCGAATTGCGCGGTGGATTTGACGGCGCGCAGGATTACGATCTGGTGCTTCGTGTTATCGGAGAATTATATCAAACAAATTCGGTTTGTGAGCTCTCACAACGGGTTATCCACATACCGAAGATATTATATCACTGGTGTTGTCATATAGATTCCACGGCGGACAATACTGCCAGCAAAAGTTACGCATATGACGCCGGGAAGGCGGCGCTTCAGGAGTTCTGCGCCCGACAGGGCTGGCGCGCGGAAGTAAAGCACGGTCTTCATCTGGGATTTTACGATATCACTTATCTGCCGGATGTCCTAGAGGTCAGGGATGATGTCGGCATTGTGGGCGGCAGACTGCTGGACAGCCGCGGCAGAATATGCGGAGGAGCCATGGAGTTTGACGGAAGCTGCATGTATGAGGGCCTGCACAAGGAATACAGCGGCGGAAGTATGCACCGTGCGGTGCTGAAACAGGATGTGGCTGCGGTTGATATCCGCTGTATGCAGGTAAGACCGGAATTGCGGTCGGAATTTGAGCACATTATCGGATTGCCTTACAGAGAGCGCACGATCCACTGTAAGGTGGACGGCGTGAGCCGGGAGATACGGATAGTTGACACGTCCGGATTTTCCTGCGACGAGGCGGGATATCGCAAACTGAGCATGGAATTGGGAAGGGCGGCGGCGGAGCGCGGATACTGTGTATTGTGGGACCCGGCAATATCGATAGCGGCTGACGCGTAGGAGGAGTGCGGCATGGAGCGGCAAATACAATCTACCATAGTGATTCCGAACTATAACGGGATCAAGTATATCGAGAATTGTCTGCGCTCACTCGAGGGTGAGCCGGCGCACATTATTGTGGTGGACAACGGATCCACCGATGGAAGCAGACAGATTGTACAGGATAAGTTTCCGCAGGTTACGCTGATCGGTCTCGACAGCAATTACGGGTTCTGTAAAGCGGTAAACACCGGCATAGACAACAGTAAAACGACATATGTTATTTTATTGAACAATGATACGGAAGTCGAGAAGGGATTCGTCAGAGCATTGGAGGGATCGCTGGAGCAGCATCCCGAAGTGTTTTCGGGGTCGGCACAGATGCGAAATCTGCATCACCCCGAACTGATCGATGATGCCGGTGACTTTTACTGTGCGCTCGGCTGGGCATTTGCCCGCGGCAAGGATAAACCGTTTGCGAATTATCGGCAGAGGCGCAGGATTTTTGCGGCCTGCGGCGGTGCGGCCATCTATCGGCGCAAAGTATTTGATGAGATCGGCTGCATGGATGAGAACCATTTTGCCTATCTGGAGGATATTGATTTGGGATATCGGGCAAGATTACACGGTTATGACAACTTATATGTTCCCGAGGCGGTGGTGTATCATGCGGGAAGCGGTGCGAGCGGCTCCAGGTACAATGATTTTAAAGTCGGGCTGACTTCCAGGAACAGCGTATATCTTGTATACAAAAACATGCCGCTTATACAGGTCATTTTGAATCTGCCGTTTCTGTTTGCGGGGTTTGCAATCAAGACTCTCTTCTTTATTAAGAAAGGGTTCGGTCTGACTTATATCAAAGGACTGTGTCAAGGGGCTGCCTTGTGTCTGTCTGAAGAGGGAAGGGCGCGGAGAGTGCGTTTTGATAGGGACCGGCTGTACAGTTACATTGTGATACAGCTGGAGCTGTGGCGCAATATATGGTATCGTCTCGCGGGCTGATACCGTAGGTTGTGTTTTGGTACAAAATATTGTATGATACAAGCTATAGAGGCTTAGAGTATGATCAAAGATAATCAGAAGTATTTTAACAGGCTGCATGTAGTATTGGATGCCTTGATTATTGTGGCTTCCTATGCGCTGGCATGGTACTTGAAGTTTGCCGGCCCCTTTTCGGTCATCGACGAAAACGTCGGTGTGCTTCCCATGCGCACATATTTTGGGATGCTCTATGCAATCGTACCGGGTTATCTGATTCTTTATTATAATTTCAATCTGTATACGCCCAAGCGTGCCACGGTTCATAAATACGAGGTTATCAATATTTTCCAGGCCAATACGGTGGGGTTGATCCTGCTTATGGCGGGATGGTATCTTGTTTCGCAGATTAACTTTTCACGTGGGATGATGGCGTACTTCTATGTAATCAATATCCTGCTGACCAATATCAGTCGTTCCGTGCTTCGTGCCCTGTTACAATATTTCCGTGAAAAAGGCTATAACCTGAAATATATCCTGCTGGTCGGTTACTCCCGTGCGGCGGAAGAGTATATCAACCGCATCAACGCCAATCCTCAGTGGGGCTATGTTGTGAGAGGTATCCTGGACGACAGTGTACCCAGGGGGACACTGTATCAGGGCGTCAAGGTCGTGGGAGAAATCGGGAATCTTCTATATATTCTGCCGGAAAACAAGCTGGATGAGATTGCCATCACATTATCGCTGAAAGATTACGATAATCTGGAGCGTATCGTTGATATTTGTGAGAAATCCGGAGTTCACACGAAATTTATCCCGGATTATAACAGCATGTTCCCCAGCCGGCCGTACACGGAGGACCTGATGGGACTGCCCGTGATCAATATCCGCTATGTGCCGCTGACCAATACGCTGAACTGGGTGGCGAAGAGAATTGTGGATGTGGTTGTGGCGCTTATCGGTCTCGTGGTGTCGTCACCGATCATGCTGGTATCGGCTATTGCAATCGGCTGTACATCCAGAGGACCGATCATTTTTAAGCAGGAACGTATCGGGCTGCACAACAAGCCTTTTCAGATGTATAAGTTCCGGACAATGAAAGTGCAGAAGCCGTCCAATGAGGAAAAAGAGTGGACGACGAAAGATGACCCGCGGGTGACTAAGGTTGGCAGATTCCTGCGCAGAACGAGTATAGACGAGCTGCCGCAGCTGTTCAATATTTTGAAAGGCGACATGAGCGTTGTCGGACCCAGACCGGAGCGTCCCCAGTTCGTGGATAAGTTTAAAGAGGAAATACCGCGGTATATGGTAAAACATCAAGTCAGACCGGGTCTGACCGGATGGGCGCAGATCAACGGTTATCGTGGTGACACGTCCATTAAGCGCAGAATAGAATATGATATTTTCTATATTGAGAACTGGACGATGTCCTTTGACATTAAAATCATGTTTTTGACAATCTTTAAGGGCTTTATTAATAAAAATGCATATTAGTGGGATACTAATGTGAAGGTTGCAATTATATCAAGATGTAGTATAATGATAGGGAGATTTACGCTACAACTTGATTTTTGCGTTGAGTTATGCGAGAATAGAAGTCAGATATTATTATACGAGTATGTTAAATTAAGGGAGTACGACGTATGGCTAAGTATGTGGAAGATGAATACGAAGAGGAACGTCCGAGAAAGAAACCCTCTTCCGGAAGTAAGAACGGCAGAAAACCTTCCGGCAAGAAAGGTGCAGGCAAAACCGGCAAGAAGGCTTCAAGCAGGAAAGAGCGGGCTAAGAAGCAGCGCCGGAGAATTATCCTTTTTATTACAGAGATAATTGCACTGGTTGTGGCTGTTCTGGTTCTGTGGAGTGCCAGGACCGTGACGCAGGGCGGCAAGGTGAAAATAGAGGAAGACGACATCATTATCAACGAAGCCGTCAAGGAGGCGCAGGAGACCACGATGAAGGGCTATCGGAATATCGCCCTGTTCGGTGTGGATTCCACAAGCGGAGCGCTGACGAAGAACACGCGAAGCGACTCGATCATGATCGCATCCATCAACCAGGATACGGGCGAGTGCAAACTTGTGTCGGTATATCGTGATACTTATCTGAATCTGAGCAACGATTCATATAATAAATGTAATGCGGCATATGCCAAGGGCGGTCCGGAGATGGCGATCAACATGCTGAACATGAATCTGGACATGAATATCACCGATTTCGTCACCGTAGGTTTTGCGGGACTCACGGATACGGTTGACGCGCTGGGCGGTGTGTGGATCGATGTGGACGATGCGGAGATCAAGCATGTTAACAGCTATCAGCAGACCATGGCCGAGGATCTGAAGCGTTCCTACACAGCGGTGTCCTCCACGGGATATCAGCTCTTAAACGGTCTGCAGGCGACAGGTTACTGCCGTGTCCGTTACACCGCAGGAGATGACTTTAAGCGCGCGGAGAGACAGAGAGAGGTGCTGTCAGCGATAGCGGACCAGGCGAAGAAGGCATCCCTTTCACAGTTGACAGCGACGGCAAGCTCAGTCTTTGAAGAGACATACACTTCACTTGATCTGTCCGAGATCACAGAGATGTTGGGTGATGTGGGTAAATACTATATTTCCGATAAGGCGGGATTCCCGCAGGAAACGAACCGTGCAACCGGAACGATCGGTTCCAAGGGGTCCTGTGTCGTCCCGGTAAGTCTGGAGGAGAATGTCAAATGGCTGCACCAGTTCCTGTTTAACGACTACGATTATGAGCCGTCGTCAACGGTTAAGGAGTGCAGTGAGAAGATTTATTCCGACACAAATGGATATTTGAAATAAGATCATAAGCATAGCAAAGGGACCGGTTTTGCAGGTCCCTTTTCTTTCCGTTCGGGAGGGGACAACGTGGATAAGGTAGATGTTATCGTCCCGGTCTATAAGCCTGATCATAAATTTTTGACTCTGATTGAGCGGCTGGAACACCAGAGTGTTCCGGTAAACCGGATCATCGTCATAAATACAGAGCAGAAATATTTTGACCGGTTGATTTACGGGACTTCTTTTCAAAAGGACTATCATAATGTTATAGTAAAACATATATCGAAGAGAGAGTTTGACCACGGGAAAACCCGAAACAACGGTGTCAGGTGCTCGGATGCTGACTATTTCGTCATGATGACGCAGGATGCCATACCGGCAGATGAATTTCTGCTGGAGGAACTGTTGAAGCCTCTTCATGGGGAGCGTGTGGCGGCGGCATATGCCAGACAGCTTGCCGATGAGAACAGCAGTGAGGCGGAGAAGTATACGAGGAGTTTTAACTATCCGGACAGCTCGACAATTAAGACGAAGGCGGACTTGGAGCGGCTTGGCATTAAGACATTCTTCTGTTCCAATGTGTGTGCGGCTTACAACAGGAAGATTTTTGACGAATTGGGCGGTTTCGTCAAACATACAATATTTAATGAGGATATGATTTATGCCGCAGGGGCTGTGGAAGCGGGGTACGGCATTGCATATGCGGCAGAGGCCAGAGTGTTTCACTCACACGATTACAGCTGCAGAGAGCAGTTTCACAGAAATTTTGACCTGGGGGTCTCTCAGGCACAACATCCGGAAGTGTTTGCGGCATACCCATCGGAATCCGAGGGTATCCGTTTGGTCAGACAGACGGTGCGGCATCTGTGGGAGTCGGGTGCAAAACGTCAGATTCCCCGTGTAATCATGCAGAGTGGCTTTAAGTATATTGGGTACTTACTTGGAAAGCGATATCGTTATCTGCCTAAGAAATTAGTCGTTGCGATGTCATCAAACAAGGAATACTGGAATTGAGTAGGAGGATTGAGAGCATGTGCGGAATTGTAGGATATATCGGAGGCAAGCAGGCAGCGCCCATCATTTTGGACGGGCTGACTAAGTTAGAATATCGCGGGTATGATTCGGCGGGCATGGCGGTCTATGACGGCGATAAGATCAATATCACCAAGTCTGTGGGGCGACTCAAAGTGTTGGAAAATCTTACTCACGGCGGAGAAACTATGCCGGGTATCTGCGGTATCGGACACACCAGATGGGCAACGCACGGAGTTCCGAATGATACGAATGCGCATCCCCATTTCAATACGGATGAGACGATTGCGGTCGTACATAACGGCATTATCGAGAACTACTTACAGCTTCGGCAAACACTGACTGACAGGGGATACAAGTTTGTGTCTGAGACCGATACGGAAGTACTGGCTCATCTGCTTGACTATTATTATAAAGGCAATCCGCTGGAAGCAGTGACCAAGGTGCTCCACCGCGTAGAGGGATCCTATGCGCTGGGCATCCTTTTTGCGGACTGTCCTGATCAGATTTTTGCGGCAAGAAAAGATTCTCCGTTGATTGTGGGTCAGAATGAGGAGGGATGCTTTATTGCCTCCGATGTTCCCGCGATCTTAAAGTATACGAGAAAAGTATACTATGTAGACAATCAGGAAGTAGTGCGCCTGCGCGGGGACCACATGCATTTCTATACGGTGGATGAGGAGGAGATCGGTAAGGAATCCGTCACCATAGATTGGGATGCCGATGCGGCGGAGAAGGCGGGCTATGAGCATTTTATGCTGAAGGAAATGTATGAGCAGCCCAAGACTGTAACAGATACCCTCATGCCGAGAATCAAGAAAGATGACATTGTCATTGAAGAACTGAATATGACCGATGAGGAACTGGCCTCTATCAATAAAATCCATATCGTGGCGTGCGGCTCGGCATACCATGCGGGTGTGACCGGTAAGTACGTCATAGAAGGTCTGGCGCGTATCCCGGTGGAAGTCGATCTGGCCTCCGAATTCAGATACCGCAATCCGATACTGGAAGAGGGTGCCATGGTGATCGTGATCAGCCAGTCCGGTGAGACGGCGGATACGCTGGCGGCGCTCAGAGAGTCTAAAGCGCGCGGTTTTAAAGTGTTGGGCATTGTCAATGTAGTAGGCAGTTCCATTGCCAGAGAGGCGGATAATGTCATGTACACGTGGGCGGGACCCGAAATTGCCGTGGCTACCACCAAGGCCTACAGTGCACAGCTGATTGCACTGTATCTGCTCGCGATGAAACTCGGCAAAGTGCGAGGACAGATTGACGATAAAGCTTTTGCATTACTTTTGGGTGATTTGAGATGTCTGCCAGATCAGATTGAAATGTTATTGAACAATAAATTGAAGATACAGAAATTTGCCAATCGCTATGTGGGTGCCAAGGACGTATTCTTTATCGGCAGAGGTATCGACTATGCGATTTCCCTGGAAGGTTCTCTCAAACTGAAGGAGATTTCCTATATTCACTCGGAGGCCTATGCGGCGGGAGAGTTAAAGCACGGCACAATCTCGCTGATCGAGGAGGGCACGCTTGTAGCGGCGGTATCCACACAGCCCGATCTGTATGCCAAGACGATCAGCAATATGGTAGAGGTTAAAGCCAGGGGAGCATTTGTGCTGGCGGTGACGTGTGAGGAAAATAAAGCGATAGAAAAAGCGGCGGATTATGTGATCTATATTCCGGAAACAAATCCGTATTTTGCCAATTCTCTGGCGATCATACCACTTCAATTATTCGGATATTATGTATCCGTGGGCAAGGGATGCGATGTGGATAAACCGAGGAATCTTGCGAAATCCGTGACTGTGGAATAATTTAAAAAAATAAAAACAGAAAACACAATTTTTATAAAAAGTTGTCACAGTTTAAACACAATTCGGGAATATACTAACCTCAAGATCAAAGAAGAAAGCAACATCAGATCGATTTGATACTGGGGAAGGAGCAAAATATTATGTACGACAATAATTACCCAAACACAAATTCCGGGGTTGATCAGACACAGCCAAACAACGGTACAGTGCACAATCAGGATCAAAGCTGGAATAGAAATCAGAACATATATAATGGACAGAATGCCGGCGGTTATTACCGGTACGGCAACGCCTATCCGAATGACTATATGCAGATGAATCGCACTCCGGATAAGAAACCGGAGAAAAGGAAGAAAAATAGCGGCGGTTATTTAAAAAAGGCACTGATAAGCGTGTCCCTTGGTCTGCTCTTCGGAGTTTTTGCCGGACTTGGATTGTACGCCGTACAGTCCGTAACGGACAGATTTGGCGAGAATGCAGTGGAATCGGAGCCATATGATGTGGAGGCCGTTGCGGAAGATGTGGTGAATGCGGCGACGGAGATTGCCGAGAAAACAGAAGATACAGTCAACACAGCCCAGAACGAAAGCGGGATTCATGTGACGGACAGTCTCACCACGGTGTCTGCGGATGTATCCGGGGTCGTGAAGGAAGTGATGCCTGCAATCGTGTCGATCAATAACCACTATACCGAGAAGATATCTTACTTCGGGCAGTCCATCATCAATGAGGCGGATGCCAGCGGCTCGGGTATTATCGTAGGGCAGAACGATACGGAACTCTTGATCGTAACAAATTATCATGTGATTGCGGATACGGAGAAGCTGACGGTACAGTTTGTGGAGGGGAGCGAGCTGGAAGCTTCTGTGAAAGGTACCGATGCGGATATGGATCTGGCGGTGATCGCGGTTCCGCTCACACGTATCGATAACAAGACTATGCAGCAAATTGCGATCGCTACACTCGGTGATTCCGATTCTCTGGAGGTAGGAGAACCTGCGATTGCCATCGGTAATTCTCTGGGATATGGGCAGTCGGTTACAACCGGTGTCATCAGTGCGTTGAACAGGAATATAGAGCTGTCGAACGGTTCGGACGGCACCTTTATCCAGACGGATGCGGCAATCAACCCGGGTAATTCCGGCGGTGCGCTCTTAAATATGAAGGGTGAAGTGATCGGTATTAACTCTAACAAGATCGGCGGCAGCGCCGTGGAGGGTATGGGATATGCCATTCCGATCTCATCCGCCAGTCCGATCATAGCGGAGCTCATGTTAAAAGAGACCAAGAACAAAGTGGCAGAAGAGGAGAGGGGATATCTGGGTCTCTCCGGAATCAATGTCACACCGGATGTGTCAGACACATACGGGATACCGGAAGGTGTGTTCATCACCCAGGTATACGACAATACGGCGGCAGCGGCAGCGGGTCTGAAGAAGGGAGATATCATCACCGAACTTAACGGAGAAGAGATTACTACGATGGATGAGCTGCAAAAAGAACTGGAGTTCCATGCTAAGGGTGAGAAGGTAGAAATCACCATAATGACGCCGTCGAACAGCGGGTATGTGAGCAAGCAGGTGCAGCTGACGCTGGGCAATAAAGTTCAAAATTAGTATGTAAAGCATATTGTAATAAAAGGCGGCTGTGGGGCCGCCTTTTTGCTGTCAATACAGAAATTGTATACATTTCTTTTAGAAAATGTTTACTTGTGGGAAGTTCCTTTTTATACTATGATAGGAATAGAGTGGTATGTGCGCTGTATCATAGGAAAGGTGTGGAGTGATAAGTATGGATGATAACAGATATCATGATGATATAAATGGGGAAAACGAGACGAAGAAAGAAGGCAAGAACCATGATTTTCGTGAGTTAAACGAAGACGGGAAACAGAAGGAAGACAATCCGCATGACAACTATGAGGATGTCTGCTTTATCTGCCGCAGACCGGAGAGCAAGGCGGGTAAGATGTTTCGTCTGCCCAATCACATGTGCGTTTGCAACGATTGTATGCACAAGCTGATGGATACGGTCGGTCAATTTGATTATCAGGGACTGCTCAACCAACCGCCCACGTCTGATTTTAATAACGGCAAGGGATTTCCCAATATCAGTTTCGTCAATTTGGCGGACTTGCAGGGGGACGGCGGCATTCCGAATAAGCAGAAGCTGAAGAAAAAGAAGAAATCAGACGGCAAACCGGAAATCGATATTAAGAACATTCTTCCGCCGCACATGATCAAGGCGAAGCTGGATGAGTATGTGGTTGGCCAGGAATATGCCAAAAAAGTTGTTTCTGTTGCGGTATATAACCATTATAAGAGAGTGGCGACGGGAACCATGGACGAGATTGAGATTGAGAAATCCAATATGTTGATGATCGGACCTACAGGCTGCGGCAAGACTTATCTGGTTAAGACTCTCGCGCGGCTTCTGGATGTACCGCTTGCAATCACGGATGCCACATCACTGACGGAGGCGGGCTATATCGGTGACGATATCGAGAGTGTGGTGTCCAAGCTTTTAGCAGCGGCAGAAAATGATGTGGAGAGGGCTGAACGCGGCATTATTTTCATTGATGAGATTGATAAGATCGCCAAGAAGAAGAATACCAATTCCAGAGATGTGAGCGGGGAATCGGTACAGCAGGGGATGTTAAAATTGTTGGAGGGCGCGGAAGTGGAAGTTCCCGTCGGCGCGAACTCCAAGAATGCGATGGTACCTCTTGCAACCGTGAATACGAGAAATATCCTGTTTATCTGCGGCGGCGCATTTCCCGACTTAGAGGAAATTATTAAGCAGCGGCTGAATAAGAAGACGTCCATCGGATACAATGCAGAGCTGCGCGATAAATACGATAAAGAGAAGAATATCCTGAGCAAGGTTACGGTGGAGGATATCAAGAAATTTGGCATGATTCCGGAATTTATCGGCCGTCTTCCCGTGATTTTCACATTGGAAGGTTTGAGCAAGGAGATGATGGTGAAGATTCTGGAGGAGCCCAAGAATGCTATTTTGAAGCAGTATCAGAAGCTGCTTGAGCTGGATGAAGTAAAACTGGAATTTGAGCAGGGTGCGCTGGAGGCGATTGCGGATAAGGCTATGGAAAAGGATACCGGAGCAAGAGCGCTGCGCGCCATCATCGAGGAGTTTATGCTTGATATTATGTATGAGGTGCCCAAAGATGATAATATCGGCAGGGTGACGATTACCAGAGAGTATATTGAGGGAACGGGCGGTCCGATCATTGATATCCGCAGCAATTCCCTGGAGCATCCCGATCGTCTGAATGTGGTAGAGAATAACAGGACAGGCGCCGCGGTCATAGAATAGTAAGGAAGAATTCCAGAAAGAACAGCCTGCATATAATAGCAGATGTTATTTTACAAAATGACTTGTAGGGAAAAGATCATATCAAATGAGTACGCCGATCTGATAACCGATTATGTGATAGCGGATGAACTGTCGGAGACGACTCCGCTGGATTTCTGCTTTCACAGAATTGACAGTGGGTATGGGGTGGCCAACGTGAACCGGCGCATGATACCGCCTATGTCCGTGGGGTATTACGGGTATGCGATGATACCTGTATTGTACGGATTGATGCAGATCGGAGACGATATTTTTAACCCTGAAAATCTTGCGGCAATGGGAAATATCCGTGTGCAGAATCCGCCGTTGTCTCTTCAGGGTTCCGGCGTCATAATCGGGTTTATCGATACCGGGATACGCTATCAGTTGGATGTGTTTCGCCGGACGGACGGTTCCAGCCGCATTATGGCAATCTGGGACCAGACCATTCAGGACGGGGAACCTCCCGAAGGATTTCTGTACGGCACGGAATATACAAGGGCGGATATTGATCGTGCGCTGGCGTCGGCCGCGCCGGAATTGATCGTGCCGTCTACCGATACGGATGGGCACGGAACACAGATGGCATCCGCAGCAGCAGGCAGTGTGTTAAATTACGGCCTGACATTCAGGGGTGCGGCGCCCCAGGCAGATATCGCGGTAGTCAAGCTCAAAGCGGCAAAACAGTACTTGCGTGATTATTATCTGATTGCCGATGATGCCGCTGCCTATCAGGAAAACGATATTATGGAAGCGGTCAAATATCTGGAGCGCATGGCGATTGCCCTGCAAAGGCCGGTGGTGATCGTTATGGGGATAGGGACCAATATGGGAAGCCATAACGGTACATCACCGCTTGCCGCCTATCTGAATATCGTCGCGAGCCGGAGGAGCCGGGCAATCGTTGTGTGCGGCGGCAACGAGGGCGATAAGGAGCATCACTACGAGGGAACGGTACCGGACGTGGTGGAGATTCGCGTGGAGGAGGAGACGAAAGGATTCTGCCTGGAATTATGGGGAGCATTGCCTGACACATACTCAGTGCGTGTGCGTTCACCGGGCGGTGAGACCACCCAGGAGATTGATTTCAGAAACAAGGTGGACAGAGAGATTGACTTTGTCTTTGAGAGGACCCGCATCATTGTAAACAACGTGATCGTGGAGAGAAATTCGGGAGAACAGCTTGTTTTCTTCCGTTTTGAGGATCCTACACCGGGTGTGTGGAATTTGCGGGTTTATCCGTCGGAGGACGGACAGGACGGAATGGGCGTTTTTCATCTGTGGCTCCCGATTACTGGTTTTCTCGATACAAACGTGACTTTTCTCTCCCCCAGCCCGGACGTGACATTGACGGAACCGTCCAATGCAGAGCAGGTTATCACCATATCCGCATACAACGCCTTGACGGAAAGCTGGTTCCCGCAGTCGGGCAGAGGATTTACCAAGAACGGAAATATTAAGCCGGACTTATCGGCTCCGGGCGTTCAGGTTTCCACGGCGCTGGGATCCCGGACGGGTTCCTGTATGGCGGCGGCAGTTGCAGCCGGCTGTGTGGCACAGTTTTTGGAGTGGGCGGTGGTGGACGGCAATGTGCCGACTGTGGCGGGCAGAGGAATCAAGAGTTATCTGATACGCGGTGCCGACAGGTCGGAGAATGTGATGTACCCCGACAATCGGTGGGGATACGGTAAAATCAGCATCAGCGGGACATTCGAGATGCTGGCGAGATCGACGTAACAATACGGGACACGGAGGACAGCTATGGCAATCTTGGGATATTCGCTTCTTGCAATTGCGATATTTATCACGGATCTGCTTATCAAGAATCACATAGAGAACATGGAGATTGCGGAAGGTGAGAAGTCTCTGATGGGCGGCCGGCTGCTGCTGCACAGATATCATAATAGAGGCGCTTTTCTGAATGTGGGAGAGCGCAGACGCGGCATGGTGTCTGTCCTGTCGCTTGTATTGACGCTGGGTGCCACAATGCTTTTTCTCGCGACATTCACATACAGGGGCAGCAGGATTATGAAAGTGGGGCTTGCATTCCTTTTAGGCGGCGCATACAGCAATACCTACGATCGCCTGGTGCGCAAGTATGTCGTGGATTACGTTAGTTTTCCCTTCAAAAATCAAAAAATCAGAAATATTGTTTTCAATATTTCTGATTTCTGCATCATGGTAGGTGCGCTTCTTTTGGTGATCGGAAGCGGTGATATATAGAGTGTTTTATAAATCTCAAGCGCAATATGACGCACGTGTCATGTTGTGAATCATGCCGTAATGACTGTGCCGCTTTTGCCCTTGATCGCCTCGGCAACGGCGGCGATGGACGTGATGAGCACGGTGCCGGCCGGATTTTTTGCAAGATATGCAACGGCCGCCTCAATCTTGGGAAGCATGGTGCCTTCTTCAAATTGTCCCTGTGCCGTCAATTCTTTGGCCTCGGCAACGGTCAGTTTATTCAAGGGTTCCTGCCTGTCAGTGCCGAAATTTTTATATACGCATGGAACGCCGGTGAGAATGATCAGCTCATCGGCGTTTAAATCGCCCGCCAGTTTACCTGCAATGGAATCTTTCTCTATCACGGCTGAAGCGCCTTTCAACGCGTGGTTCTGTTCGATTACGGGAATACCGCCGCCGCCGCAGGCGATGACAACCTGGTCAGCATCGGCCAGAGTGCGGATGGCATCGATCTCTACGATATCGATGGGCTTGGGGGCGGCCACCACACGGCGGAAGCCCTTGCCGGGTTCCTCAGAGACATAGTTCCCCTTCTTCACTTCCATCTCGGCATCCTCTTTGGACATATAACGGCCAATCACCTTGGTGGGCTCGTAGAATGCTTCATCGTAGGGGTCCACGGTCACCTGCGTAAGTATCGTGCTGACAGCTTTGGAGATACCGCGACTGAGCAGTTCCGCGCGCAGGGCATTCTGGATGTCATAGCCTACATACCCCTGACTCATGGCAGAACAGACGCACATGGGAGCAGGTGTGTAATCGATATAGATACGCCGCAGCTCTGTCATGGCTTTATGGATCATGCTGACCTGCGGACCGTTGCTGTGCGTGATGGTAAGCTGATAATCTGATTCCACCAAATCCGCCAGTGCCCTTGCGGTCACCTTTACCGCGTCCCATTGTTCCAGTATGGTATAGCCGAGCGCCTCGTGTCCCAGCGAGACGACTGCCTTTTTCTTACTCATTGCTCTCTCCTCCGTATTATATACTAATCTGAAATTTCAACCGGGATAAATTACAAGTGTAACAATATTTTTTAGTATATCAAAATACATAGATTTTGTATAGAATGTATTTTGCGCCCATACATAATGGGCATTTTGTATGTTTATTCATTTGCTGATGTTTATTTTTTAGCATATTTCCATAAAATCAGTATTAAATAGAAAGAAAAACATGGTAAAAATGAACAAAGGTTTGTTGACATTGTACCGGCGGGAGAGTATAATGATAAATAGCATAAAATCAGTAATTGTGGTCTGTGTATTAGGGGAAAACACCGGGATTCCGATTGGTTGAAGGAAGGTATGGGAGTATGGAATATATTGCGGCATTACAGAATATGTCAATTGATCAGCTTACGGCGGTGATAGAAGTCCTGCAGAGGTCTTCGGATTCCTATTTTTATATTTACGATTTTAGTAAAGATACATACATCGTAACCGGAAAGATGCTTCAGAGATTTCCTTTTGAGAACACTGTGACGGAGAACGCTTCATCGTTTTTTAAGAAGCTAATGTATCCGTCCGACTTTCCCAAGGT
Organism: Lachnospiraceae bacterium; assembly: GCA_022510625.1. Classification (GTDB taxonomy): domain Bacteria; phylum Bacillota; class Clostridia; order Lachnospirales; family Lachnospiraceae; genus UBA3282. The sequence continues at coordinate 6,371 of JAFLTD010000001.1, read as the reverse complement.
GGATGCAGATCTTGCAAAATGCGCTTCGGGAGAGCAGGACACTCACTGCCTGGAATATCGCTGGCTGGACAGAAAGGGAAAGATTGTTTGGATAGAGTGCAGAGGTACGGTGATTACGGGCAACGGCGGACATCGGCTTCTGTTCGGAAGAGTCACGGAGCTCGGCAAAGAAGCGAAAGCGGATAATATCACCGGGCTGCGCAGGGAGGTTCGGTTCCAGTATGATGCGGAGGAGATACTTCGGGACAGACCGCAATCGATCAACTACATGATGCGGATCGGTATTGACAACTTTAAGGAGATCAACGAGAAAGAAGGCGTTGAGGCCGGAGACAACGTATTGCGGGAACTGGTTGATTGTATCCTTGCCATAGTGGACACCAAGGTAGATGTATACCGTCTGATGGCGGATGAGTTTATGATAGTGGATTCTATCCCCGGTTCCGGGAAAGCCGCCGGAGATATCTATAACGCGATCAAGAACAAGGTAGCGGAGACGCAGCGCGAGAAAGAATACAACTGCTTTTATACCATCTCTGCGGGTGTGATGCAGAACGAATTTGAAGATAAGGGTGCAGGCGATATCATGCGCTTGACGGAGTTTGCTCTGAATGAGGCGAAGCGAAAAGGTAAAAACCAGATGGCGATGTTCGACAGAGACGCCTACGACGAATTCTTGAAGAGACTGGATATCCGTAAGCTGATGAGACGTGATATCAATGATAATTTCAAGGGATTTCAGGTCTTCTATCAGCCTATCGTGTCAACGCCGGATTACAAGTTGATCGGGGCGGAGGCGCTCCTTCGGTGGGGATGCGAGAAATACGGCAATGTATCGCCTGCCGTGTTTATCCCGATTCTGGAAGAGAGCGGTCTGATCATTCCGGTGGGCAGATATGTTATGTGGCAGGCGGCGAATACCTGCAAGAAGTGGAGAGAGATATTGCCGGATTTCCATATCAACGTCAACCTGTCCTATGTTCAGATTCATAAGAGCGATCTGATGAGCGATGTAGATCGGTGTATCAGCGAGGTGGGTATTCCTCCGGAGAGTCTGGTGCTGGAGTTGACAGAGAGCGGATATATAGAGACAGACAGCCGAATCAAAGATTTATTCCGGGATTTGAAGACCAAGAATGTCGATGTGGCACTGGATGATTTCGGAACCGGATATTCCAATATGCGTTATCTGAAAGAAATTGAGGCGAAAACGGTCAAAATCGACAGAAGTTTCGTCGTGCAGGCGCTCAAGAATGACCACGACTATAATATCATTACCCATATTATAGATATGGCGCATGACCTCGGGTCTTACGTCTGTATGGAAGGAATTGAAGAGGAAGATGAACTCAATAAGATGATGAAGACGAAACCGGATATGATACAGGGCTACTATTTTGGTAAGCCGTCATCGAAAGATCAGTTTGAGGAGAATTTCCTGCAGTCAAAAAATATGCTTTGATGCGAATGTCAATGTTACATGGATTTGGTAAAAGGACCGTTGACAGACAATAGCTGCGAACGGTCCTTTCTATGCGCAGGAAAATATATTATTCTATTGATTTTCCTGTGGGCAGATATTATCATAAAATTAGTGGGCAAGCCCGCAAAATCGTTATCGAATAGGAGGAATATCATGCTGTATATTGGTGTCGATTTAGGAACCAGTGCCGTAAAGCTTCTGCTGATGGAAGGAAGCGGTAAAATTGTGAATATCGTATCTAAGGAATATCCGCTTTACTTTCCGCATCCGGGATGGTCGGAACAGAAGCCGGAGGACTGGTATGAGCAGAGCATGGAAGGTATTAAGGAGCTGATTGCCGGCGTGGACAAGAGTCAGATAGCGGGTATCAGTTTTGGCGGACAGATGCATGGTCTTGTTATTCTGGACGAGAATGATGAGGTCATCAGACCTGCCATACTGTGGAATGACGGACGAACCACGGAAGAATGCGATTATCTGAATAACGTGATTGGTAAGGAGAAACTTTCGGCTTACACTGCCAACATTTCTTTTACCGGTTTTACTGCCCCGAAGGTACTCTGGGTAAAGAATAAGGAACCGGAGAATTTTGCCAGAATCAAGAAGATCATGCTCCCGAAAGATTACATTGCTTATAAGCTTACCGGTGTTCACTGTACCGATGTGTCGGATGCATCCGGAATGCTGCTGTTTGATGTCAAGAACCGTTGCTGGTCCAAGGAGATGTGCGAGATCTGCAGCGTGAAGGAAGAACAGCTGGCGAAAATATATGAGAGCTATGAGACAGTCGGAACGGTATTGCCTCAGATAGCGGAGGAGCTGGGAATTCCGTCCACAGTCAAGGTTGCGGCAGGCGGCGGTGACAATGCGGCTGCGGCAGTAGGAACGGGTACGGTAGGAGACGGCATGTGCAACATTTCTTTGGGCACAAGCGGAACTATTTTTATTTCCTCCGACAAGTTCGGTGTGGATAAATTCAATGCCCTGCATGCTTTTGCACATGCGGACGGACACTATCATTTGATGGGATGTATGCTGAGTGCGGCTTCCTGCAATAAATGGTGGATGGATGATATTATCGGCACCGGCGATTATGCGGCCGAGCAGAAGGATATAACGGATGATAAACTGGGCACAAACCATGTGTATTTTCTGCCATATCTGATGGGAGAGCGTTCGCCCCATAACAATCCCAATGCCAGGGGGACCTTTATCGGCATGACGATGGATACGACCAGAGCGGATATGACACAGGCGGTTCTGGAGGGTGTGGCTTTTGCTCTGCGCGATTCTCTGGAGGTGGCGAAGTCTCTGGGAATCAAGATTGAGAGAACGAAGATCTGCGGCGGCGGCGCCAAGAGTCCTCTGTGGAAGAAGATGATCGCCAATATCATGAATCTGAAAGTGGATGTGATTGAGAGCGAGGAAGGACCGGCTATGGGCGGTGCGATGCTTGCGGCTGTTGCATGTGGCGAATATGCTGATGTGGAAGAGGCGGCGGCCAAGATTGTTAAAGTCGTGGATACGGTAGAGCCTGAGGCGGAGCTTGTAGAAAGATACGAGGCCAGATATCAGCAGTTTAAGCAGATATATCCGGCGTGCAAAGAGTTGTTCGATAAAATTCAGGCTTAATGGCTTGAATTGTGTGGTATGAGAAATTTAATCAGGAAAGGAGTATAAGCAAATGGAAATCAAAAAAATCACAGATCCCGCTTTTCGTAAATACGGCAGGGTTGTACAGGGAATCGATTTCAGTGAATTGGTAGAAGCGCTGAAAAATGAGACTCCCTTACCGGAGGGTGTAGCTTACGAACCGTCGATTGCTTCGCTGGAAGCTACACAGACCGCGAAGGAACTTCAGAGGCGGACTTACGGTGAACTGCCTATTCAGGTGGGTTACTGTAATGGTCATAATTACAAACTCAATGCAGTGGAGTATCACAGGAATTCCGAGATTAACGTGGCGGCGACGGATGCGGTATTGATCGTAGGCATGCAGCAGGATATCACGGACGATTTTACATATGACACGGCCAAGATGGAAGCTTTCCTGGTGCCGGAGGGCACTGCGGTGGAGGTTTATGCCACCACTCTGCACTATGCGCCGTGCAGCGCCAATGACGGCGGTTTCAAGGTGGGCATTGTCCTGCCTGCAGGGACCAATTTCCCGCTGAAAGAGAAGCATGATGGATGGGAGGATTCTCTGATCACCGCGCAGAATAAGTGGCTGATCGGTCATTCGGAAGGCGGATTGGATGCCGGAGCCCATATCGGACTGGTCGGAAAGAATCTGGATATCAGAGAGTAACATGTAAGGAGCGTATGATCGATACGGTCAGGAAGCACCGGAGCATTTGATTAACAGTAGGAAATACCGGTAGACCCGGTTAAAAAGGAGGATACAATATGAACAATTTACCAAAAGTCAAAATTGGTATTGTTGCTGTAAGCCGTGACTGTTTCCCTGCGTCGCTTGCAGTTAACAGAAGAAAAGCCTTAGTGGAAGCTTACAAGGCAAAATACGATGCGGCAGACATTTACGAGTGTCCGGTCTGCATTATCGAGAGCGAGATCGATATGGTAAATGCTCTCAAAGATATTAAAGATAACGGCTGTAATGCTCTCTGTGTATATCTGGGCAACTTTGGTCCGGAGATTTCAGAGACACTGTTAGCTAAGCATTTCGAGGGTCCTAAGATGTTCGTTGCTGCTGCGGAGGAATCCCAGGGCGATCTGATTCAGGGACGCGGCGACGCTTATTGCGGTATGTTAAATGCAAGCTATAACCTGAAACTTCGAAATGTGAGAGCATACATTCCCGAGTATCCGGTAGGAGATGCCGAGGACTGCGCGGATATGATTCATGAGTTTATTCCGATTGCCCGTGCCATCGTCGGACTTGCAAACTTAAAGATTATTTCCTTCGGTCCCAGACCGCTCAACTTCCTTGCTTGTAACGCACCAATCAAGCAGCTGTACAACCTGGGTGTAGAGATTGAGGAGAACTCTGAGTTGGATCTCTTCGAAGCGTTCAATAAGCATGCGGATGATCCCCGTATTCCGGATGTTGTTAAGGATATGGAGGCAGAGCTCGGTGCAGGCAACAACAAGCCTACCATTCTGCCGAAGTTAGCGCAGTACGAGTTGACACTGCTTGACTGGATTGAGGAGCACAAGGGTTATCGTGAGTATGTAGCGATTGCTGGTAAGTGCTGGCCTGCATTCCAGACACAGTTTGGTTTCGTTCCCTGCTATGTAAACAGCCGTCTGACAGGAAGAGGTATTCCGGTTTCTTGCGAGGTAGATATTTACGGTTGCTTAAGCGAGTTTATTGGTACGGCTGTCAGCGATGATATCGTTACACTGCTCGATATCAACAACTCCGTTCCGAAGGATATGTACAAAGAATCCATCGAGGGCAAATTTGATTACAAGTTCACGGATACATTCATGGGCTTCCACTGCGGTAATACATGTTCCAAGAAGCTGTCCAAGCACAGCATGGAATATCAGTTGATTATGGCAAGATCACTGCCTGAGGAAGTGACACAGGGTACTCTGGAGGGCGATATCGTTCCCGGAGATATCACATTCTATCGTCTGCAGAGCACGGCTGACAATATCCTGCGTGCTTATGTGGCAGAGGGTGAAGTACTTCCGGTAGCTACCAAGTCTTTCGGTGGTATTGGCGTATTCGCGATTCCCGAGATGGGAAGATTCTATCGCCATGTGCTGATTGAGAAGAATTATCCTCATCACGGAGCGGTTGCTTTCGGTCACTTCGGAAAAGCTTTGTATGAAGTATTCAAGTATATAGGTGTGGAAGTAGGCGAAATCGGTTACAATCAGCCTAAGAACTTACCGTACCCGACTGAGAATCCGTTTGCATAAAATGAGTAGACCTGGCGGCAAACTCCGCGAACGCGGCACTAAATAGATAATAATATCATAAAAGAAAAGCACCGAGATTTCGGTGCTTTTCATAATTTTGCCGTTTTTCGAGTTTGCCGAGTTTGCATATCAGCAAACTATAGGTAACATCTCGCAGACGAGCTTGCTCGTCTTTTTAGAGTGTCGCATCTAATGTTGTACCGGCGTTTACGGCGGTATAAGACCCCTGATTGGTGTAAGTCTGTGTCTCTAAAGAACCGCCAGAACTAGCATAACGATAAATCTGGTTGATTCTGTCTGTCATCTTCTCGGCGAGAGAATAAGAACCTTCGAACAGACTCTTTACATCGCTCATATTGGCTTCTTTAAACTTATCCTCATCGATAGCCAGAGACTTGTCGGAATTAACGGTGATACCGATCTTAGCGAAGGCGCTCTTGTTGCTGCTGACAAGATTCTTCAAATAATCGACCTGATTGGTGACTTTGGTGTTTTCACTCTTAGAAGCATCTTTGAGCAGGGTGTTAAAATCCTTAATAAAGGCAGATAAAGCGTCATATACGCTGTCCTTATGTTCATTATCGATTTTGGTGTTGTCCAACTTCTCGAGAGACTTATACAGAGTGCTTGCAGAAGCTGCCATCTTGGAATCGCTCGTCTTGGTATCGGAGTCTTCCTCTTTCTTGCTGGAGCTTGCAACGTAGCTGCCCGTGCTTCCGGCATATTTTGCCTTGGAAGAAGTAACATAGTCGCCGTCGCTTGCAAGATTGTAGATTTTGCTCGCCCTGTCAGCCGACTTATCCGCGAAGGAGTTGATGCCCTGGAAAAGTGTCTTCAAAGTGGGGATGTTCGTTGCACCGGTTTTCTCGTCAACCTTCTTAAACGTATCCTCGTCGATTGATAAAGTACGATCGGAATTCATCGTAATACCCAGTCTTGCAAACAACTTATAATTCTGATAAGTATAATCATTCAAAGCGTCTGCCTGAGCCTTAAC